>CAUSMY010000216.1:0-2526 GCA_963533015.1 uncultured Veillonella sp. | reverse complement strand
ACACCTAAATTTTCTAGATATCGCCTAGCCCCAGCCATAGTATCAGGCATAATGCGCTGCATGCTTTCCACTCGTATCTGTCTACCATATTTTTTATGTACTACCATCATGCCTTTAACTTCTAACTCATCTCCCACTCTAGGAGCTTCTATATTACCAGCACATGGATGATCCTCATTTTGAAAGTCTCGTACGATAAATACGCAAAAATCATTCTTTGGTGATGCATATATGACACGGTATACAGTTCCTAATATAGTGATCATAGGGATGCATTAGGTAACGCTGCAATGACAGCTTTCACTACATCTGCTACATTGCTGATATTTTCAATCTTAATATGGCTAACACGCTCATAAATCGGCTGTCTTTCTTCATATAATCGGAAAATATATTCAATGCTCTCTTTCAATAAAGGACGAATTTCCATATCTAAATCATCAAGAATTTGCTTTACATCACGTTGAATTAATACCACATAACCAGATTCACGCATCAGTTCAGCTGTGGCATCACACAATACTGTACCACCACCTGTAGCAATGACACTCGCTTTTTTGTGGCTCACTAAATCTTGAATGACTTCAAGCTCTAATTGATGGAATTCATCTTCTCCATCATGAATAATAATATTTTGAATAGATTTCCCTGTACGGTCTTGAATCTCTGTATCTACATCGAAAAACTCAAGTCCCAATGTTTGTGCCAAGGCTTTACCAATGGTAGTCTTCCCTGCTCCAGGCATACCAATTAAGAAAATATGTTGATGAATATGGTTCTTTTCGTACTCTTTACAAATACGGATGACTTCTCCCATAAACTCTTTGGCATAGTCCTCTAAATCAGGATTATTTAAAGATGTAACAGCTAAATTTAACACTTCTTCTTCTCGTTTTGCATCATGAATTTGCATTTGATGCTCTTCTTTATATTTAGCAATGTCTACTACAATCGATAAACGTTCCTCGAATAAACGAATCAACTCTTTATTAATAGCATCAATTTTTTGGCGACTTTCTTGTAACTTCATATCTTTATCCTCTTTTATATTCTGTATGCTGTAAATGCTCTAAGGCAAAGGCTTTATCATCTTCCATTTGATCAATGAGGGCTTGCAACGAATCGAATTTTACCTCTCCTCGAATGAATGCAAGAAACTCTACAGTGGCCACTTTTCCATATACATCATCGGAAAAATTGAACAAATGGGTTTCATAGCGATGGTATTGGTTCGTAAACGTTGGATTATCTCCCATATTTCCTACTGCTCCATACCATTTGCCATCTATCTGCACTTGATTTACATAGACACCATCTGCCGGTGTTGCCATCTCATCTGGAAAATGAAAGTTCAATGTAGGAAATCCTAGGGTACGACCTCGTTGATCCCCTTTCACTACAGTCCCTGTAAACCGATATGGTCGACCTAGCATTTGGTTGGCCAGTTCAATATCACCTCGCAACACACTACTGCGTATAGCTGTACTAGAGATGGGAGCATCAATCCAATCATAGCGCACCAACTCTTGATCGTGAACTGCTATGCTTGGATACAACTCTCGAATCAGTGCTGAATTACCTTGTCCCTTATATCCAAAATTGAAATTGGCACCTACCACAATTTTTGGCACATTACGGTTGGCACAAAGATGATGAATAAACTCTGTTCCAGATTGCGCCAATAAGGCTTCGGACATAGGCAGTTCTAACAAATAGTCAACACCTAACTCTGCTAATACAGCATACCGTTCTTCTCGTTGCAATAAACGAGGTGGAATATGCTTAGGTTGTAATATAGTAAATGGATGGGCATCAAAGGTAACAATCACAGAAGCTCCCTTATGCTCTTTGGCACTATCAACAACTTCTTTAATGATCGATTGATGACCTAAGTGCAGTCCATCAAAGGTTCCCATACCATATACAATGGGTTCCTGTATCGTATCTAACTCTGATATCGTATAAAAAACGTTCATACTAATCCTTATCTTTTGAAATATGAAATAGAACTTTTATTTCAGTGTACTCTTTATTATATCACAATCCTAAAGGATAAACAGTAGTACCCATGTATACATGTCTTGCAAAGGTATTTTAATGATAAACTTGAACTCATATAAAAAAGAGGTAAACCTATACAATACTATGAAGTCATACATGTAGTATGGTACATAAAGAAAACACCTAATATACAATACTGTATATTGGGTATTTTTACTTTAAATATATATATTTTTTTCCACTTTCAAAGTGCTATCCAACCGTCGCAAGATGCTCATAAACCCATTCGCATCATAGGCTCTCACCAATGTATCGACTAGGATTTCATCTGGCGACACACAGAAAGTTCCATTCGGTTTCACTGTATGGATTGGCACTTGTTTTCCCTGTACTAGTCGGGTGCGGTTAATATCGTTGATATACACAGCTGGTAAATGATCCAACAATGTATCCACTGGTTTAACCGCCTCTTCCCCCAGTGTTTCTAATTCTTCAATGGTTACAGACTGTTCAATGTTGCATTGG
>CAUSMY010000215.1:0-2549 GCA_963533015.1 uncultured Veillonella sp. | reverse complement strand
GGGAGTCGCTACATCAAGTACGTAATAATACATACCTTTAAAATGGCGATATAAACCGCCTTTTACAATATCGCTCATTTATAACCTCATATAACATCAAACAACGTACAAATCTATCAATATCTTATTACATCTAGTATGTGTGTATAGAATATTAGTACAACACTACAACATACCATCCGCAAACATTAATTCTACTGGTCTTTATATCTACTTATCTTACTAATTATTATATTACGATTAGCCATTAAATTCACACTAATTTAGGAAATTAACATTCTATATTTTCCATATATTGAATCGCATCTGTCAACATATCGGTTGTAATCTCATATGGCGATACCACTACATCTCGAACAGATACAGCCTTTTCCACGATTTGAGGTATATAGGATATATCGAGTCCCATTTGTGAAAGTTTCGTAGGCCAGCCAATATCACTATATACAGGCAACCAACGTTTCAGCTCATCAAATTGTTTATCTACGATAAAGAGAATTAATAAGCCATATGCCACCATTTCTCCATGCAAGTGATGTTTTTCTGTTTCCTCATTGGTAGCACAACCATAGCATATAGCATGAGCAATGATGCTATTATAATCACCAGGCATGCAGCCAGACACAATACCAGTTGTAAAAATTACGGTCATAACCATTAGATCAAATGCTTCACTACGACGTTGTGCTTGATTATCCTTATAAGCTTGTAAACCATGTTCAAAAATAGGCTCGCTGCACATAGAGGATAGTACTAGACCTAATTGTGTATTGTACACTTGCTCTCGATTACGAGCAGACATCAATGTTTCATAATGCTTTGCAATAGTATCGCCCATACCAGCCCACAAATAACGGCTTGGTGCTTCTACAAGAATATCCGCATCAATAAAGCAATGTACAGGCGGATGATTTACAAAGGCAATACCATCAAAATTATGATCTGCTGCATACACCGCAGCAGCTTCCGATGTAGCCGCACAGGTAGAAGCAATGGTTGGAATGGTAAAGAACGGTTTATCATCTAACTCTAATGCTACTACTTTCACTGTATCAATAGCCTTACCACCACCGACAGCAAATAGAAAATCTGCCGCTTTTACAGAGTCCATTTGGGCAATTTCCTTGCCGCGAGCGAAGGTACATTCTCCACCGAAGTGAATAATATCTAGCACCTCAATTTCCGCACGTTCAAGTACAGGACGAAGATGTGGTAACGCCTTAGAAAGTGCCGTTTCACCACCAATAATGGCTACAGTACGGCCGTATAATTTTGTGAATTTTGGAATGGCGCTGAATACATCATGACCGCCAAAGCTATAACTAGGTAAACAATGAGTGCTACGCATAAAAATCTCCTTTATAATCTATATATGTATTATAAAAAACTCTCACCTGTAAAAGCAATTTCATATGCTACATAAAAAAATATTAGCTCACAATATATAAAACAAAAAAGGTTCTACACTTTCACAAAACGAAAGCATAGAACCTTTAATTATATTATTTGTTGTCAGACACAAGGCCTTTATGAATAAGACCTACGATGAAGCCTAATATGGCAAAGCTCACCCAACCCATACCGGCTGCTTGGAACGGAATATATTGAGTAAACAACCCTTCTAAAGCATCTGGTGCAATACCAGCTGTTTCTAAGCCAGTCATAAGTGCAGAGATCATTGTAAAACCAATTGTCCATGCATATACGCAACGACGACCACCAAACACATTGTTTGCAAGCGCCAATAAGATGATTACAATTGTCAATGGATACAATAACATCAATACAGGAATGGCTGCACTAATGATTGTCTTCAAGCCAAACATACTAAAGCAAAATGCAGCAACAGAGAAGATAACTACATATAACTTGTAGCTAATCTTTGGTGTCAACTTATGGAAGTATGTACCGCAAGAAGTAATAAGGCCGATACTTGTGGACAAGCAAGCCAAAAGCACGATAATAGCAAGAATAACTTGGCCAAAATCACCAAACAAATAGTTAGCACTTGTAGAAAGGACAGGCGCCCCTGTATCGAACAAACCAAAGCGTTCTACACTAGTAGCACCGATGTTGGCGATAAATACATACACAATACCGAGAAGGCCTACTGCAATGGCACCAACTTCCATAACTGTTTTAGTAATTACTTCATGAGATGTAGCTCCGCTAAGTCGTACAAAGTCAATAACGAGAATAGCAAACACTACGGAAGCTAACGCATCCATTGTATTATAGCCATCCAAGAACCCTTGTAACACCGCCGTAGGTGCATCACCATATGTTGGTTGTGGCAATGCATAACCGCCAATTGGAGTGATAAAGGACTTAACAATGAGTAACAAGATGACTAGCAATAAAGCTGGGGTCAAGATATTACCAATACGATTTACAAGCTTATGAGGACTGATGGACAACCACAAAGAAACACCAAAGAATATAGCGAGGAATATGGGCTCCATATTCATATGCAAACCTTCCGCAAAAGGCTTGATGGCGATTTCATAAGCTACTGTACCAGTACGTGGTGTAGCAAACATAGGTCCAAT
>CAUSMY010000214.1:0-2552 GCA_963533015.1 uncultured Veillonella sp. | reverse complement strand
GGGCGAGGCACTGCGCTTGATTAAAGAAAACCACGGTATCGACTTAGATTTGGATGCCATCCCGTTAGATGACCAGGCATCTTGTGAAATCTTATGTAAAGGTGAAACAGCAGGGGTCTTCCAATTAGAGTCCGAAGGGATTACTAATCTGGGGATGGACTTAAAGCCAGAACATTTTGAAGATTTAATACCATTAGTAGCCCTCTATCGGCCGGGACCGTTGGGCTCGGGCATGGTAGAAGACTTCATCAAACGTCGTCATAAAGAAAAAGAAGTGACCTATTTACATCCTATATTAGAGCCGATTTTAGAAGATACCTTCGGGGTTATTTTATACCAAGAACAAGTTATGCAGATTGCCTCTGCTATGGGGGGATTTTCCTTGGGACAAGCGGATTTGATGCGCCGTGCCATGGGCAAGAAAAAGGAATCTGTACTAAAAGCACAACGAGATTCCTTTGTGACTGGTTCTGTGAATAATTATAACGATGAGAAGCTGGCCAATGAAGTATTTGATCTCTTGCTATACTTTGCAGGCTATGGATTCAATAAATCCCACTCTGCCGCCTATGCCTACATTGCGTATCAAACGGCGTATCTGAAAGCTCATTATTTCCCAGAATTTATGGCAGCTACGATGACTAGCTTCATGGGGAATATGGATAAAATGACGAACTACATCAATATATGTAAGGCGAAACAAGTGGCGGTATTAGGTCCAGATATCAATCATTCAGAGCGTATGTTTACGGTACAAGAAGGACAAATTCGTTTTGGTTTGGGTGGTATCAAAAATGTGGGTGATAATGCTATCGAAGAGTTGCTAGCGGAACGCAAGGCAAATGGACAATTTACATCGATTGTTGATTTTTGCGAACGCATCCCATATCGTGTGGTCAATAAGCGACTATTGGAAAGTTTAATCCGCTGTGGAGCGATGGATTCTTTCAAAGAAAACCGCAATCAATTGTTACAAATTTATGAACAAGCGCAAGGGATTGGGTCGAAAGGTCAAAAAAGTAGTGCTATTGGGGCCGTTAGTTTATTTGCAGATGTGGAAGAAATGGAGACAATCCATGTACCAGAGTTGCCAGACTTACCTAAAGAACTAAAACTAAAAGATGAAAAAGAATACACTGGATTCTATATTACAGGCCACCCATTGGATGCGTATCGCCAAGAATTGGCAGACTTGTTTCAGGCAGGGCGCTTGAGCGAAAACCCAGAATCCTTTGATCGGAAAGTGGTGACTGTTGGTGGTTTAATTACAGATAAAGTAGATCGAATTACGAAAAACCGACAAGAAAAAATGTGCACCTTAACGGTAGAAGATTTTACGGGTACCGTACAAGTTGTGGTATTCCCACAGGTGTATCAGAAAGCACATATGTTATTGCAGCGAGATGCTGTGGTAGCTATCGAGGGACGTATTGATGCGGATGAAAAGGGTGTGCAGCTCATAGCCACATCGGTACAACCATTAAAAGTTGAATATGAAAAAGTTCGACAGATTCGTGTTCATATAGATAGAGCACATGATACACCACAAGTCAGTCAACAGTTGCAAAGGCTATTACAAGAATTACCAGGAGACACCCCCGTTTCTCTATTCTTAGAAACACAAAAGAGAACGTTAGCGGTGAATCGTAGTTTTTATTTTACTCCATCGAAAGAGTCCATTGGACGTGTGCAAGCCTTATTAGGGGAAAATGCAGTGGAGTTACTATAAGGAGACAAAGATGGATAAAAAAACTAAAATTGTTTGTACCATGGGACCTAGTACAGATACCTTGGAAATGATAGAATCCCTATTGCGAGCAGGCATGAATGTAGCGCGGTTCAACTTTTCTCATGGTACACATGAGGAACAAGCAAAGCGTATGGAGCTCGTTCGCTTAGCCTCTACTAGAACGGGGATTCCAGTGGCATTAATGCTAGATACAAAGGGCCCTGAAATTCGCCTTGGCTTATTCAAAGAAGGCAAAGTGTGTCTAGAAGAAGGACAAGCTTTCACGTTGACGACAAGAGATGTGGAAGGAACAAAAGAGATTTGTTCTGTGAATCATGCAGGGTTGCCAGAAGATGTGAAAGAGGCAAAACAAATCCTCTTATCTGATGGATTAGTGACATTGCGTATTGATTCTATCGAGGGCACTGAGATTCATACGACGGTTATGAACACTGGCATGATGAGCAACCGCAAACGAGTGGCTGTACCGGGTGTATCCTTATCCTTGCCACCAGTGTCGTAACAAGACGAAAAAGATTTGCTATTTGGTTGTGAAATGGGTGTGGACTATGTGGCAGCCTCTTTTATGCAACGAGCTAGCGACGTAGTAGCCATTCGTCGCATTTTGGAATCCAAAGGGGCCGATATTCGCATCATTTCTAAAATCGAAAATGAAGAAGGCCTTAATAATTTAGATGATATTTTAGAAGTGTCTGATGGATTGATGGTGGCTCGTGGTGACTTGGGTGTAGAAATTCCAGCCGAAGAAGTACCAGTATTACAAAAAATGATGATTCGAAAATGTAATGCTGTCTCCAAGCCT
>CAUSMY010000213.1:0-2570 GCA_963533015.1 uncultured Veillonella sp. | reverse complement strand
TAAAAAGGTGCAATCTTTCACGGATGAGATATTAGGATGTATTGACAGATTTTGCATGCAATCAGCTGTTGACAGAAGCAATATTCTTCAACTTGGTGTGAACTCAGATACAGTGGTGGTCACGGGGAATACAAAATATGATCAGACCTATGGGACTGTAAGCAAGGAAGAGCAAGATCAATTGCGCCGTGAATTTGGGTTTACTGAAAGTCATCCTATTATTATTGCTGGTAGCACTCACGAGGGGGAGGAACTATCTTTACTCAAAGCATTTAAGGAAATACTAGCTATATATCCAAAGGCAAAATTGTTAATTGCACCTCGTCAGATTATACGAGGTAAAGACATACAAAGTATGGTAGAGGAGCATCAACTATCGGTTGTTCGTCGTAGCGTAATGACAAAATCAGTGCCCCAAGATATTTCTGTTGTTATTTTAGACACCATAGGAGAATTAGGTCGTTTATATAGTGTAGGAGATATTGTATTTGTGGGAGGATCGCTTATCCCACGAGGGGGACATAATATATTAGAGCCTGCATCACATGGAAAGCCGATTATTGTCGGGCCACATATGTTTAACTTTAAGGAAATTTATAGTCTGTTGCAATCTAGATCTGCTTGTACTATGGTACAAGATGAAGTAGAATTGTTGCATGTGATGCTAAAACTTTGTGAACATGAAGAGTTGCGCACAGAAATGAGTCAAAATTGTTTAACAGTAGTTGCTGAAAATAGAGGAGCAACAGCTCGTAATATAGAAGAGGTTAGAAAGCTATTAAACTAGTTACAACACATTTTATTGTGAGTCTTCATATAATTTTTAACATCCTAGTCTATACTAGACGGATAGATAAGGAGGCGGAATCATGAAAGGGGAACAACTTTTTAAGTATATTATTAGTGGGCAGATGGGTGGATCTGTTGGAGATATGCTTAGAGGTGGACTGAGTAAGGCAAGTCGCTTATATGAAAAAGTGGTAGAATATCGCAATGACCAATATAATGATCCAAAACGAGTATATACAGCTCCTGTACCAGTGATTAGTGTAGGAAATATAACTGTTGGTGGCACAGGTAAAACGCCTATGGTACGATATGTATGTGAAGTATTGGATAGAAAACAATATGCTGTGAGTGTATTGAGTCGTGGTTATAAAGCAGATAATAATAAAAAATCAATTGTTGTTTCTCGCCAAGGTCATGTAGAGGTATCTTCTTTTATCAGTGGCGATGAAGCCTGGTTGTTAGCAAAAACATTACCTCATGCAAATGTGGTGATTGGGACTAAACGAGTAGAATCTGCGAAGATAGCTGTTGAGCAGTTAGGTTCAAATGTATTGGTCCTAGATGATGGCTTTCAACATAGAGCGTTGGGACGAGATGCAGATATTGTATTAATTGATGCAAGTCATCCCTTTGGCTATGGACATGTATTACCGCGGGGATTATTGCGTGAACCGCTTAGCAACCTAAAACGTGCGGACTATATTGTATTAACAAAAACAAATCAGGTCGCATCAGAAGCTCTAGAGGATCTGCGTAATGAGATACATACATTGGTACCACATATTCCAGTTGCAGAAACCATTCATAAAACAATTGGGTTTCAAACATTAGAAGAATGGAGTCATTCAGGTCCTGTTCATGATATGGCAGACTATGATGGTACCCCATTATTAGCTGTTAGTGGAATTGGTCAGCCAGCTTCTTTCATAACAAATTTAAAAAGCTATGGCTTTACAGTGCAAGATATGATGAGCTTTGGTGATCACCATGACTATACGGAAGACGATGTAGTTAAGATTTGGCAACGTTGTTTTACAAAGGGCATTCAAGGTATTATCACTACAGAAAAAGATGCAGTAAAATTATCTCAAGTGCGTGCCATTCGAGATTTAAAAATTCCAATATATGTTCTTGTCATCGGCATTGAATTTACTGCTGGTGAAGAAGAATTTACATCCTATCTATTACGTGTAGCAAAGGGGAATTAAAATGCATATTGCATGTATTATACCAGCTAGGTATGGGTCTACTCGTCTGCCGGGAAAGCCGTTGGCCATGATTGGCGATAAGCCAATGATCCAACGTGTATATGAACGAGTTTCTAAAGCGACGGAGATTGAACAAGTTATTGTCGCTACAGATGATCAACGAGTATATGATGCGGTGGTAGCCTTTGGTGGACAAGCTATGATGACTCGACCGGATCATCTAACCGGTACAGATCGTTTAGCAGAAGTAGCGGCAACACATACAGAGATTGATGTGATTATCAATGTACAGGGGGATGAACCACTTATAGATGCCAATGTCATTGATGCCTTGGCAAGAGAATTTAAAGAAGATTCTAGTTTACAAATGGGAACGGTTGGATGCCCTTTATTAGAAGAGGAATACAACGAACCTAGTGCTGTAAAGGTTATTGTAAACCGCTTAGGAAATGCTATGTATTTTTCAAGGTCTTTAATTCCGTACCCTAGAAACGCCTTCGTGCAGCCTCCGTTAAAGCATGTAGGGATGTATGGATATCAACGCCAGTTCTTATTGGATTATGCGAAGATGGA
>CAUSMY010000212.1:0-2571 GCA_963533015.1 uncultured Veillonella sp. | reverse complement strand
AATTAACACATGAGCAATAGCGCGCATGCCGGAACCGGCAATGCCGATTAAATGTATACGTTTATAGGTATCTAACATGAAGATACTCCTCTCTATGATTTAGTAATAGATAATGCTAACTTTGCAATGTCTTCTGCTGCGTTTGGTTTTCCTAGCCCTAAAGTAGCTGCTGCCATCAATCCACGTCGTTCTGCTGTCTCTAATAACGATGTTAATGCTGTTAACAGCGTAGTTCCATTGAGTTCTGAGTCAAGAATCATATCAGCCGCTCCAGCTGATACAAAAGCTTTCGCATTATATGTTTGATGATCTGCTGCAGCATACGGATAGGGTATCAAAATAGATGGAATCCCACGGACTGCCAGTTCTGCTAATCCAATGGCTCCAGAACGGAAAATTGCCACGTCAGATGCTGCCATAGCCATATCCATATTGTCTAAATACGGTACAATATGTGAAGCTTCACTATATATGGCACCTTCTTGAATACCTAAACTATCGCATACACGTTTATATTCATCAGTACCTGTGGCGTGAATGATTTTTACATCGGTTCTGTCCTTGAATGCTTCATGAATAGCTGTCATGGCCGTATTAATACTTCTAGCACCACGAGATCCGCCAGCTACTAAGATCGCTGTTTGATGCTCTTGAACACCAAAAAACTGCCGTCCCCTTTCACGATCCGCTGCTACTACAGCTGGTCTTACAGGATTCCCTGTATACACTACTTGTTTGGCTTTTGGAAATGCCCCAACCGCCTCTTCATAACCAACAGCTACCACATCCACAAAACGGCTTAATATTTTATTCGTAATACCTGGCACTACATTTTGTTCTTGAATCAACGTAGGAATCCCGCGCAAAGCTGCCGCCATCAACAATGGACCACACACATAGCCACCTGTACCGATCACAATATCAGGCTTAAACTTTGAAATCAAGCGATTTGCTTTCCATAAAGAACTGATCGTTTTTCCTGCCGTAATGAACGTATCTATGGAAAAACTACGTTGCAGCCCCTGTACAGGTAACGTCGTAAAAGGAATTCCTTCTTTGGGAATGATACGAGACTCTAATCCTTTGTCCGTTCCTACATATAAAAAATTGGCATCTACCATTGTTTGTAATGTTTTATATATGGTTATGGCTGGATAGATATGTCCACCAGTGCCACCACCTGAAATCATGATATTCATGTATAACCTCTTACAATCGTTCTACAAGTCTTCTGAAATGATCACCGCGATCTTCAAATCTGGCATACCAATCAAAACTAGCACATGCTGGAGATAATAATACAACATCTCCCTCTTCTGCAATACGAGCGCTCAGCTGCACAGCCTCTTCCATAGATTCACAACGATGAATATGGGCCACACCGGCTTTGACTGCTGCTTCAGCAAACCGTTGGGCAGCTTCACCAATTAAGATAAGTTCTTTCACATTGGTTTTTACTAGGTCCATCAATTCCTCTAAGTCCGTCATCTTATCTTTTCCACCCGCAATCAGTATAAGCGGTTCCGTAAAAGATTCCAAAGCTTTGATCGTAGAATCTGTGTTCGTCGCTTTAGAATCATTGTAATAAGTCACACCTCGTAATGTTCTAATTCGTTCTAGACGATGTTCTACACCATGAAATTTTGAAATAGCACTATATATATCTTCAACTGCCACACCCAATGCATAGGTTAAAGCAATCACACTCAATATATTCTCAATATTATGAGACCCCGGAATGTGTATATCTTTTGTCGTAATCACTGGAACGGCCTGACCATGCAACACCGCATAACAAGTATCTTTGTCAAAATACGCTCCATCTGTGACAGGTCTAATTTGACTGATACCTAACACTCGGCCTTTCACTCGCTCAGCCATGTCTGCCACAATAGGAGTATCAAAATTTAATACTGTACAGTCGCCTAGTTCTTGATTGACAAAGATATTTTCTTTCGCTGCTTGGTATCGTTCCATCGTTTTATGACGCAATAAATGGTCTGGCGTTACATTCAACAAAATAGCGCCCTTTGTACGAAACTTATCAATACTTTCCAGTTGATAGGACGATAACTCCGCTACTAATACTCCCGTCTCTGGAACAGCTAACGCTTGTTCACTTAAAGAATACCCAATATTACCACCAACATACACATCCCACTCTGCTTCTTTTAGAACTGCTGCTAATAAAGAGGTAGTTGTAGTCTTTCCATTTGTTCCAGTCACACCAAGGATAGGAGCTTTCGATACTTCATAAGCGATTTCTACTTCTCCCACTACTGGAATATTGCGTTTTTTAGCCTCACATATGATAGGAATCTCTAAAGAGATGCCAGGCGAAACTACTACGCGATCCGTATGATCTAAAAGCACAAAATCTTGCTGCCCCGTAATCACAGTAATGTTATCATCTAAAAATCGCTGGTTTTCTTCAACATCAAATTCAATTTGTTTATAGTCATTTAGTGTTACCGTAGCCCCTAATTTTGCTAATGTATGTGCTACACCAATACCGCTCAGTCCTGCACCTAATACCAAAATATGAGAACCTGTATAATCCATTTTATCACC
>CAUSMY010000211.1:0-2650 GCA_963533015.1 uncultured Veillonella sp. | reverse complement strand
GCAACAGAGTACACAATATCACAACATTGTATGTTGGGTTGATGCGGAACTTTACAGTGGGTTACGTAAAGGTGATTTTGTAGCAGTAAATGGTGAATTAAGAACTAGATCCTACGAAAAAGACGGAAGTAAAAGATACATCACAGAGATTGTAGTCAAAAATCTTACATATGGCCTTAAACAAAATGAAAGTGGAGCAAGTAATTTTGAAAATGGATTTGTAGATGATGATGAAACAATTCCATTCTAGGAGGGAATATGCGAAGAGGTAGACCAAGAAAAATATGTAGCCATTCATTTGGACCAGCAAAAAGCGGTGCATTATGGGTGAAAGCATCTTGCCCTAAGGGGAAAACATCAATAAAAGTATTCAAAGGTAAAACTGCAGGTACATTACATTGGCTAAAGAAAGAAGAATGTGAAGACTGTCCTGCATATGCTCCAACAAAGGTTTATAGAACATAAAAAAAATATGCTGAATTGATGCGGTAAGCAAATAAAATAGGTGGGCGGTATATCCGCCCTTACCTAAAACTAGGGGGCGAAGTTATGAACCATGTAACAACACTATTTAACAGTAATGAGTTTGGGGAACTAAGAACTATCATTATTGAAAATGAAGTGTACTTTGTGGCCAAGAGCGTAGCAACTGCACTTGGATATAAAGATACTGCAGATGCAATCAGAAAACATATTGATGAAGAAGATAAGCTGCGTTGGCAAATTGCCGACACAGGCCAAAAGAGGGAAACATATTTAATCAATGAGTCTGGACTATATTCATTGATATTGAAATCAAAGATGCCAAATGCGAAGAAATTTAAACGTTGGGTAACTAGCGAAGTACTTCCACAAATTAGAAAAACAGGTAGCTATGATCTACATATTCCAAAGACACTACCAGAAGCATTGAGATTGTATGCAGATGAAGTAGAAGCACATAACCAATCAAAGGCAATTATTGAGCAACAGAAACAACAAATAGCGGAATATGAGCCAAAGGTTGACTATGTGGACAAAATACTAAGCAGTACAAATGCAATGACAGTAACACAGATTGCTGCAGACTATGGATTAAGTGCTAAAGCTTTAAACAAGATACTACATGATGCACATATCCAACGCAGCGTAAACGGTCAATGGATTTTGTACAGTGATTTAATGCGAAAAGGGTACACAAAGACTAAGACACACACATACATGACTACAGACGGAAGATTGGAGTGCAAAGCATCTACACGCTGGACACAAAAAGGAAGATTGATGATACACGAGTTACTAAAGAAGCTAGGCATCAATGCAGTGTGTGAGGAGGTAGCATGAAGCCATTAGTATATAAAGGCCTACGAAAGAACGTGAACAGGTCAGAATGGGTAAGCAGTGATGAAATAAAGCAAAGTTACTCACAAATAAGACTATTAGCAGTAGAAAATGATACATATGCATGGGTACCAATTGAGGACGGAACACTATGCAGAGGAAGCGAAGCAAAAGACACGTTAGGGCAAAGAATATACGAAAAGGACCATATAGAGTTTGATTGCAAATCAATACAAGATACACCAATGGTAGGGGAAGTATATTACAGCGTTGATAAATACCAATGGAGATGTAAGGCAATTAACCAGCAGGACACAACACAACATGATGCGGTATTAGATTTTGACTTAGCATTTGTATTAAATAATGGGAAAGTAAAAGTAATAGGCAATAGATTAGAGGGTTATGAGCATGAATGATAGATATAGAAATATATGTAAAGCACATGATCATATTGTAAAAGGGCGCTCAAAAGAAGTTATCAAAGCGTTCATCCCACATTGGGGTTATGTATTCATATCATCTGATGCATTGATGAAGGCAAGAATGAGAAGAGATGAATTAAAGGGGTAACAAAGTATTTAATCAATGGGAAAGGAGTTATTATGAAACCACCATGCAGGGAGTGCCAATTTAGAGAAGTCGGGTGTCACAGTAAATGTGAAAGCTACATTCAATGGAGAGCTCAGCTAGATAAACATAACGAGCAGAAGAACATGCAAGGAGATACCTATAAATATGTTGGGGATAACGTAAGAACCATTAGGCATAGGATGAGAAAACTAAAAGGATATAGCTGTACTGTAAGGGATTAAGAGAACGCAAATGAAAGATAAAAAGATTTTAGATGCATGCTGTGGATCAAGAATGTTCTGGTTTAACAAAGAAAATGAAAATACTGTTTACATGGATAATAGGACGGAAGAAATAACGCTTTGTGACGGTAGGAAATTAATTGTTAAGCCAGATATAATGGCAGATTTTAGAGAAATGCCATATAAAGAAGAAACATTTCACCTTGTTATATTTGATCCACCACATTTATTAAGAGCTGGTGATAAGTCATATTTGAAATTGAAGTATGGAAAATTAGGGGAAGACTGGAAAGAAGATATAAAGAAAGGGCTAGCGGAATGTTGGAGAGTACTTAAAACGAATGGAACGATGATATTCAAATGGAATGAAGACCAAATAACATTGCCAAAGGTAAAAAGGCTATTACCATGTGAGCCAATTATTGGACAACGCAGAGGAAAAACAATATGGCTAGTGTTTTTTAAACAATAAGGAGGAGCAATGCAAAGAAAGTGTCATAGATGTGATAGGTTAT
>CAUSMY010000210.1:0-2671 GCA_963533015.1 uncultured Veillonella sp. | reverse complement strand
TCATAAAAAGTGCGATTTCATTATTGCCGTTATTTGGATCTGATTCTAGTTTAGCAGAACAGCACATACAAGAGTATGCAGATGCTAAGCATTGGTTAGCAGAGGCTATGCATGACACACAGGCATGGAAAGAAACTAGAACTAAGGAACATGTGTTATGGTTCTTATATGATCATTGTATGCCTTTGTTCAAAATGTTTTCTATGATATCTAAATGGAGCAAGAGGTTTAAATAAGATTAACTGCTATCCTATAAAATTAATATTTCAGTTTGCACGATAAGGATATAATAGATGAGCACAGTTAGTGTATTAATTTTAACGAGAAATGAAGAAAAACATATTCGAGATTGCATTGAAAGCTGTTTGCCAGTAGCAGATGAAGTGATTGTGATTGATGATGGTAGTACCGATCAAACAATTGCTATAGCAGAAGAGTTGGGGGCAAGGGTTATCCCACATGCTATGAATGGTGATTGGGGAGCCCAACAGACATTTGCGATTTCACAGGCAACTTGTCATTGGATATTTTTTATAGATGCCGACGAAAGATGTTGCCCAGAGTTATGTGAAGAAATTAAACAAGTAGTGCAGGGAAACGATACTGCCTATTTAATACAACGTGAAAATCGCTTTCATCATAATAAGGCAACCCATGGAGTGTTACGCCCAGATTACGTGTGTCGTTTAATGCCAGCAAAAGGTTCTTATGTAGAAGGATATGTACATCCAGATATTATAACGCCATATGATACACAACGATTAAAGGAACCTATGTATCATTATACCTATGATACATGGGAACAATATTTTAATAAATTTAACCAGTATACAACCTTGGCGGCTGAAAAATATAAAAAATCCAATAAATCCGTATCTTTTGTCAAAGATATTCTTGTTAGACCTCTGTGGGCATTTATTAAGATGTATGTACTACAAGGTGGTTTTCTAGATGGAAAAATGGGTTGGGTATTATCAGTAAATCATTATTTTTATACGATGATGAAATACGTGAAATTGTACCATTTATATAAATCTAACGGTAAATTATAGTCTAGTTAATTTAAAACTATGTCTATATGCTAGGTTTACTGTTAGATATTAAAGGAGTTCTAATGAGAGTTGCTATTTTAGAAAGTATTGTCATGCCGGCAGGGCATGAAGTTGAATTTGATAGAATCCTTGTAAATGAAATGAAACGTCAAGGGCATGAGCCTATGTTTTTTGTGCCGAAAGAGTTTCCCTTTAAAGTAGATTATGGTGTACCTGTTCATGAACTATCTGGGGGATCAGTTGTCACCTATGCAGATGCCAATTGGTATCAAAAACTATGGCGGTCCTTGCAACGTGAAAAACGACGTGTGAAATGGTTTACCCATGCTTGTGAGTTAGCTAGATCTGGAGTATGTGACGCCATTATTATACCAACAGCTACCTATCGGTATGTACGATCATTGTTGCGTAGTGAATTAAGATATTCTCCAGTTCCAGTACATATTGTATTCCATGGCATGCGACCAGATGAAAAAGAAAACTTTGTGAAACAAGCTCGCCGTGTAGAACAATATGGAAATATTCATTTACATATTGTTAGCTTACGTGATGATATCAGTGATGTAGGATTACAAAATGTAGATGTTATAACACCACCAGTATTTTCTCCAGTATATTATGATGTGAAAGATGTATCGAGAGAACCAGGGCCTATCCATATAGGATTCTTTGGACAGTTTAGAAAAGAAAAACAGTTGGAACCATTTTTGAAAGCTTTCATAAAAGCAGAGTTTTCAGTTCCTGTAGAACTAGTTGTACAAGGCTCTACCCCTACTCCAGAGGATACGGCTGTATTTGAGGAGTTGATAGCGAAATATAATCATATTCAGAATATTAGATTCCGTCATGAAAATTTGATTGGAAAGGATTGGGAAGAAGCACTCTTATCCGTTGATGCCATTGCTATGCCTTATGCAGCAGAACGGTATCGTTATAATTGGGGGGCTATGCTGTTTACGGCCATTGGCTTTCATAAACCGGTGCTGGCATCTCAAGAATTAAATCCAGAGATATTCGAACAATTTAAAATAGGAGTTAGAATCCAATCCTTAGAGGAGTCCGATATTATATCCGCCATGACGGAACTTGTGGAATTACTGAGTGCAAGAAAAGAGGATACAAGACAGGAATTGGAAAAAGCGAATGAACTATATAGTCATGAGAAGTTAATTCAAGCTATTTTATAGTTTGTTATGCTAGACTCTAATGTAACGTATTTGAGGAGAAATAAGACGTGTATCATTTTTTTATTAGCGATAAAAATAACTTACATAGACGGGAACATGTGCAGGAACAATGTAATGAGATAGGATTAACCCCTCGTTTTTTTGATGCCATAATGGGGAAAGATTTATCCGATGAAGAGTTGAGCTCAGTAACTGTAAAAAATAACTTCTTAACTGAAAGTGAAATAGGTTGTGCTTTAAGTCATGTGAAGGTATTGCATACATTTTTATCAACTGATGAAAAAAGTGTAGTTGTCTTTGAGGATGATATTATTTTTTCAGAATGTTTTACGTTAGATATTTTACAAAAACTGAAGGCTTTTGTGGAGAATAAAGAAGAACCTGCAATATTAGCACTTTACTCGAGTGAAAGATATTATAAAAAAGAATTTC
>CAUSMY010000209.1:0-2698 GCA_963533015.1 uncultured Veillonella sp. | reverse complement strand
GAAACATAAACCAGTCCTTATTACGTGGTGGTGATAAGTACTGGTGTTTTTATTCTTTCAACCCACCTAAGAGCCGTGATAATTGGGTAAACGTAGAACAATTAACAGATGATGCGGATAGGATGGTAATCAAAAGTAATTACACTATGGTACCTGTGGAATGGTTAGGGCAACAGTTTATAAACGAGGCTGAAAAACTAAAAGAGGCACGGCCTGACCTGTATGCACATGAGTATATGGGGGAAGTAACAGGCACAGGCGGCGATGTATTCCCTAATGTTGAAGAATTAGATATCACAGATGAACTCATAGATACATTTGATAATGTATTCCATGGCATCGACTTTGGTTTTGCAACTGACCCATTTGTATACATGAAAATGAACTATGACGAAAAGCACGATACTATTTATATCTACGATGAAGTATACGGCACAAAATTAACCAATAAGAAAGCCGTGAACCTCATCAAGGATAAAGTAGGCGATAGGCCTGTATATTGTGATAGTGCAGAACCTAAATCAATAGCAGAATTCACAGAATTAGGTATAAGAGCCTATCCAGTGCGTAAAGGGCCAGATAGTCGTGATTTTAGTATTAAATGGTTATCAGATAGGGCAAAGATTTACATAGATAAAAAGCGTTGCCCTAATGCATATCGTGAGTTTATGTCTTACGAATTTGCACAGGATAAAGATGGCAATTTTATTTCTAGCTATCCGAAACATAATGACCATACCATTGATGCGGTGCGTTATGGCTTACGTGAGATTATGGATGGTGCAAGATTTAGCTGGTAAGGGGGTACAATGCTAACAACTAATGAAATGTGGCAAGCAATCATAGAGGGGAATAGTGGCATCTCCGAACGTGAATTCTTGCAAACTGAAATACGAAAATTTTTAAGCAGCAAAGATAGAAAAGACATGCTAACAGGTAGACGATACTATAAGGGCGAGCATGATGTTCTAAATAAAAAGCGGACTACTATTATTGAAAATGGCAAGTTGATGGAACTTGAAAACCTACCGAACAACAAAATCGTTGATAATAAAATCGATGATTTGGTAGACCAAAAAGTAAATTACATGTTGGGTAAACCGCTTGAAATTAAAACGGAAGATGACCGCATCACCGATATATTTAATCGTAAATTTCAACGTACATTGTTAAATGTGTGCAGCGATTCGCAAATAGCTGGTAAAGGGTACTTGTATCCATATATTAACGAAAATGGTGATATTGCTTTCAAGCGTTTAAAACCTGAAAACATTCTTCCATTTTGGAGAGATGATGATCATACACAGTTAGATGCGTTTGTGTATATGTACGATATGGAAGTGTATACTCCGCTAGGTGCTAATCAGACAGTAACCTTTGTAGAGTTTTACACAAAAAATAAAGTAAAGTATTACACCTATCAAAATCAAAACTTATACATAAATCAAGAGAAAGACGAGCAACGCTATATTAACGCTGGTAATGTGTTTTATGATTGGGGCCAGGTACCTTTAATCTGTTTCAAAGGTAATCATATAGAACAACCTATTATCAATCGTGTTAAATGCTTACAAGATGCATTGAATGATATGTATTCGATGTTAGCAGACAACATGATGGAAGATAGTCGGAATACTATTTTAGTATTGAAGAACTATGACGGCACAGACCTAGCAGATTTCAGACAAAAGCTAGCACAGTATGGAGCCGTAAAAATAAACACTGTAAATGGTGATGGTGGTGTTGAGGCTTTACATATTGAAGTCAATACGGCTAACTATCAATTTATTATCCATGCATTAAAAACGGCAATTATAGAAAATGGCCGTGGATTTGATGCAAAAGATGATAGAATGGCGAACAACCCTAATCAGATGAACATTATGAGCATGTATTCTGATATTGATTTAGATAGTAACCAACTTGAAGTAGAATTCCAAGCATCATTTGAAAAGATGTTAGAGTTTATCGGACAGTACTATAACATTCTAGGTAGTAATGCACTTGACGATGTCGAATTCATGTTTAATAAACTCACACCAGTCAATGAGGGTGAAATCATCAACAATTGCCGTAATAGTGTAGGTATTATCTCCAACGAAACAATCGTATCTAATCACCCATGGACATTAGACACTAATGAGGAATTAGAGCGATTAAAGAAAGAACAGGCTGAATTAATGCCTGACTTTGTAATTCCTAATGGTGGTGAGGAACATGGCGAATGATTATTGGCAAAAGCGATATGAACGCATCCTAGATGAATCATTTCAAAAGGCAACGCTTACAGATAAGGAAATCAAACAACAGTATGCACGAGCGTTAAGGCGAATGGAAAAGGCTATTAATGATTGGTATCGAAGATTCGCCAATGAAAACGGCATTACGTTACAAGAGGCACGCAAGCTACTTGATAAGTACGAAATGAAAGCCTTTAAGATGGACTTGAAAGAGTTTAAAAAAGAGGCGAAACAATTCGGAATGTCTAAGGAACACCAACAAATGCTATCAAACGCATCCATTCGTGAGCGGTTAAGCCGTGAGCAGATGCTATATATCAATATGGTGCATGAAATAGAAGTCATGGCACACAGTCAAAATGTATCTGTTAAGAATATGCTAGATGATGTCTATAGATCGTCGGTATATAAGAGTGCATATACGGCACAAACGCAACGAGGCACGTACTCAATGATTA
>CAUSMY010000208.1:0-2699 GCA_963533015.1 uncultured Veillonella sp. | reverse complement strand
GCTCAACAGACCGTCCAGCCACGAAAAAGATGGGGGAACTAGTGGCACCTATCTTACAGTGGGGAGAAGCAGCCTTAACGAAAGAGCATATTTTGGATTGCAATTCCTATTTAGACTGGATATTGCGAAGTATGGCTCGTCATGTGCAAGGGGGAACCGACTTACGTCGTTTTGCCGAAGTAGAAAGTCCACAGTTCCCAGACATTCCCTATAAAGAGTGTCCCTTTGTACTACACGTACATGATGGGAATGACTATGCGGTGATGGAGGCGGAACGTTCTGCAGCAGATGGTAAACTACAATTAGTAGAATGCCAAGAACCTGTAGAGGCACCCCCATTAGAGCTAATATTGGAAACACGGTTTACTCATACCTATCCGTATGAAACTTCCACACAACGAGCGGCAAAGATTTCTGTATCGGAAATTAAACGGCGTTTTGTGGAGCTAGAAGAATTAGCAAAACAGATGATAGAGCCAATATATGGAGTAGAAGGATTGCAGATCGCGGTATCAAGTGATGTTCACCATGATGTTGTGATAGAGGATGAAAGTATAGAGTCCCCTATGCAAGGTACTCCTATGGAGCTAGATACCTTAGGAATAGAGGACGTTGAAGAGGACTTAGGGCCCTTTGCGCTGACATTGCAATCGATGGAAGAAGAGGTACCTATGCAAAGCGGGGCTCGTTGGGGCACACTGATGCATACAGTGATGCAGTGGCTGCCATTACAATCCTATACACGGCCTGGGTTGCGTAAGGCCTTAGATAACTTAGCCCTACAAGGCTATCTGTCCGAAGAAGAGCGGAAGGTCATTAGTGAAAAGCGTGTGTATGATTTCTTTCATAGTGAACTAGGACAGCGATTGCTCAGATCCAAGCGAGTGGAACGAGAGTTGCCATTTAGTATGTTGTTTCCAGCCAATCGTGTATACCCAGAGATGCTAGACGGCGAAGAATTGTTCCTACAAGGGATCATCGATACGGCGTTCTTAGAAGAGGATGCGTGGGTCTTGGTAGATTACAAAACAGATCGTTTAGAAGAAGCAGAATTAATAGAACGGTATCGTATCCAGTTGATGCTCTATAAAGAGGCATTGGAACGATTGACACCATACCCTGTGAAAGAAGTATATATTTACTCCTTCCGATTAGAACGAGCTATACCTGTGTAAGGGATTCCTAACACAGAAGAAAAAAATAAAGGAACGTTGTTGAAATAGTAGCAACGTTCCTTTATTTTGTATCTAAATAATGTACCTTAAGGGAAGGTACTTGTTGTAAGATATAGCTTAGAATCCTCGTATAGGTAGAGAAAATAAACTATATGATGGCTATGAAAAAGGGCCCCGAAGGACCCTTTCAGTATGTCATTATTCGTTTTCGTGACCTTTATGCCACCAAGTAATACCTTTTTGCGTTGGTTAGATATCGCGGACGAAGATTGGATCTTCGATGCCTTCTGCTTTTTGTGCAAAGTAGTCTTTTAATGCAATGGTAGCTAATTTTCCAAGACGTAAGATAGTAGTTATATTGCATAATACTAGGAAGGCCATGAATAAGTCAGCTAAATTCCAAACAAAGTTTAATTCGGATACACAACCGATATATACCATGATAATTACAAGAGCACGGAATAGATTGATAGCAAACTTGTTGTTTTTTGTCATGTGTGCAATGTTTACTTCACCATAGAAATAGTTGCCGATGATGGAGCTGTAGGCAAACATGAATACAAATAAAGCAATCAGAGCAGGTGCCCAGGAGCCTAATTGTTGACCAATGCTATGTTGTACAAGGGCGATCCCTGTTAAATCTGTGTGAGCATAATCGCCAGATACTAAGACGATGAATGCGGAAGCGCTACATACAAACATAGTATCTACGAATACCCCAAGGGACATGATTAAACCTTGTTTTACAGGGTGGTTTACATCAGCAGAAGCAGATGCGTTTGGCACAGAACCTTCGCCGGCTTCGTTGGAGAATAGACCACGTTTGATCCCTTGCATAACAGCGGCGCCCACAAATCCACCTGCGGCGGAATCAAATGTGAAAGCATTTGTGAAGATAGCTGCGATAACGGATGGGAACACAGAGATGTTAGCAAGGACAATGTAGATAGAAATTAACACATATAGACCAGCCATGAATGGCACTAAAAACTCAGCTGTTTGGGCAATACGTTTTGCACCACCGAAAATAACAAGCGCGGATAAAACTGCTACGATAATACCAGATAAGGAAGGATCAATATTCCATGGTTGCAAAGATAAAGCAATTGTATTTGCTTGCACAGAGTTATAGATTAAGCCATAGGTTACACTGATAAGAATGGCAAATACAATGGATAGAAATGGACTGTTTAATCCATGACGAATGTAGTAGGAAGGACCACCGCGAAAGGATCCATCAGGACGGCGTTCTTTGTAAATTTGCCCTAATGTATTCTCGATGAAGCTTGTAGCGGCACCTAAAATAGCGATGAACCACATCCAGAAGATAGCGCCTGGGCCACCTAGTGAGATAGCGATTGCAATACCAGCGATGTTGCCTACACCTACGTGAGAAGCGACACTGATACAAAATGCTTGGAATGGGGAGATGTGATGATCACCTTTACTTTTTTCAATAGCTCCCATTTTTAAGATACGGAACATTTCAGGAATTTTACGTACTTGCACAAATTTTGTGATAGA
>CAUSMY010000207.1:0-2705 GCA_963533015.1 uncultured Veillonella sp. | reverse complement strand
TGTATTGGTGGCTATTGGTAGTAACTTATCAGCATTTTGGATTTTAGTAGCGAATTCATTCATGCAACATCCAGTAGGGTATGCGCTTCGTAATGGTCGTGCAGAAATGGATTCTTTTGCAGCAATCTTACAAAATGGATATTTACCGGGCCAATATTTACACATCTTTACAGATGGAATCTTAACAGCAGGTGTGATTATTGCTTCTGTTAGTGCATGGCATTTATTGAAAAATAATCATGTAGAGTTTTATTCTAAATCTATTAAGTTTGGTTTAGGTGCTGCTGTGATCGGTGGTTTATTAGTGGCTGGCGCTGGTCACTTCCAAGGCCAAACAGTGGCAAAATTACAACCAATGAAAGTAGCTGCTTTTGAAGCCTTGTGGGAAACTCATGACCCAGCTCCATTTGCTATCGTAGCTGGTATTGACCAAGATGCGAAAAAGAATAGCTTTGAAATTGGTGTGCCAGGGGCATTATCCTTCGTAGTTCACGACTCTTTCAAAGGTGAAGTAAAAGGTATTAATGATCTTCAAAAAGAAGCTGAATTGAAACATGGTGCTGGTGATTATGTACCACATGTAACATCTATGTTCTGGTCTTTCCGTATCATGATTCTAGCAGGTATCATCATGTTAGTGACATCTATTGTGGGATACTACTTGCATGTAAAAGGAAAATTACTTGACAATAAACTAGCCCTAAAAGGTATTTATCACTTATTAGCGCTTCCATTTATTGCCAATTCTACAGGATGGTATGTGGCGGAAGCTGGTCGTCAACCATGGCTTGTATATGGTTTGCAAAAAACAGCTGATGGTGCATCCAAAGTGGTAACAGCACCAGAAATCTGGACAACAATTATTGGTTTTACAGCTGTCTATGTTGTGATGGCGATTGCTGCTATTTACCTAGCAGTGAAACATATTCAAGCGGGTCCAAATGGTAACCCAGCACATGATGTGGTTGAACAAGAGGAGGCTGCATTATGGAAATAATTACAAATAACTTAGAATTAATTTGGTTCATCCTAGTAGGTGTACTATTTACAGGATTCTTTATTCTAGAAGGTCTTGATTATGGCGTAGGCATGTGGCTTCCATTCTTGGGTAAAACAGACCGTGAACGCCGTCAAATGATCAATACGATTGGACCTGTATGGGATGGCAACCAAGTATGGATGTTGACTGCAGGTGGTGCGATGTTCGCATCATTCCCACAAGTGTATGCTACGTTATTTAGTGGTTTCTACTTAGCATTATTCTTAATGTTAGCAGCTTTGATTGCTCGTGGTGTATCTTTTGACTTCCGCAGTAAAGACAAAAGTCCTAAATGGCGTAGTGCTTTCGACTGGTGTATTTTCTTTGGATCTGCTATTCCAGCGCTTCTTTGGGGTGTTACAGTAGGTAATTTAATCCAAGGTACACCTATCGACAAACATATGAACTACGTAGGTGGGTTCTTAGATTTATTAAGCGTATACACCATTTTGTGTGGCATTGCATTTGTGTGCGTATTCTTGTACCATGGTGCATTATATGCTTCCTTGAAAACAACAGGGGAAATCTCTGAGCGTGCTCGTGCAGCAGCTTTAGTAGAAGGTGTAATTACAGCTATTGGTGCTTTGGTATTAGTAGGTGCTACTTATGTATATACTGATCTATTCAATAGCACATTAGCTACGGTGGCCTTCGCATTGGCTATTGTAAGTTTCTTAGTATCTTGGGGCTTTACACGTACTCGTCAAACTGGTAAAGGGTTTGTATTTAGTGCGTTAACAATCGTATTTGTTACCCTTGCATACTTTGCAGGATTGTTCCCTCGTATTATGGTATCTAGCATTGATCCAGCATACAGCTTAACAATCATGAATTCTGCATCATCCACGTACACATTAACATTGATGACAATTGTTGCTTGTATTTTTGTACCTATCGTATTAGTGTACCAAGGATGGGCATACTATTATTTCCGTCATCGTGTATCACAAGATGACTTACACTATTAATTCATAGTGTGTTTGAAAGGGACGTGTATTCACGTCCCTTTTCTTACATGGTGTTATAAGATATACTCTAGAGTTTCAGAAGGAGGCCCTATGTTTCATTCTTTTGCTTGGCAATTAGCCAAATTGCATCCCCGATCCTATGGGGCTGTATTACTACTTACCTTACTAGGAACAATAGCTACCTTAGGTCAGGCTTATGCATTCGCTCGTAGTATTGATGGATTCGTAGTATATGGTGAAAGTATATCTTTTGAGTATATGGTGCTCTTAGGTGTCATGATTGTACTCCGTATGGGCTGCTCTCATGGAGAACAATGGTTGCGAAATCGGATTGCCCATCAAGTTCACGAGCAATTGCGAAATCGTGTGTTACATCATATGATATCACAAGGTGTTCGACAATCGGAGAGTGCAAGTTCTGTGTCACATCTGCTCACCGAGGGATTAGATCACATCGATGCGTATATGAGTCAATATATTCCACAGGCATTGTATGCAGTCTTGATTCCATTGGTCCTCTCAGTGGCTATTATTGATTCGGTTTCCTGGATAGGATGGATTTTACTGTTAACATATCCACTCATTCCATTCTTTATGATTTTGATTGGTAAAGAAGCCGATAAATTGAATAAGCAACAATGGGATCGCATGCAGTTCTTAGGGGGACACTTTCTTGATGTATTACAAGGGTTAACAAC
>CAUSMY010000206.1:0-2748 GCA_963533015.1 uncultured Veillonella sp. | reverse complement strand
CAGGCATATTATTCATGATGGCGTTCTTAATTACATCAGCGGTGATTTTCCCCTCTGAGGCTAATTTTTTAAGCTCGCCACGAGATACGCCCATTGATTTAGCAATGATGTTTTCAATCATCGGAGCATTTTCGGCGATAGAACGGAATTCATCGCCCTGTAATTGTCCACTAGCTAAACCTTGCGTTAATTGGAGCATAGCATTCTTTTGTGCCTCTTTCGATGCACCACCAATAGCAAATACCTTTTGAATACCTTCCATGAACTCTACTGCTTTTCGAGGGTCAGGGAATGCATCATGTGCTGATTGTGATACTTGAATAACCGCATCAGCCATCTCCATATATCCACCTCTTGCACGTTGAGCAGATTCAAATATCTGCTTGTTCAGATAAATGGCATTTTCCTGGCTTCCGGCTACCAATTTAAGACGAGCTTGCACCTGCGCCCATTCTGGAGCAGTATCTTGAATTGATTCAATAGCGCCTTTTATAGCGCCGATGCCATTCATCACAGTACTAGCTAACAGGTTACCTGCAAAGCTGTTCATGATACCGCCCATGCTAGCTTTTAGTGTTTCACTAGCATTCGATACACCGTTCATCTTATTGTGAAGTGTGTTCATGGATTGATAGGCTTTAGTTGTTGCGTTTGCGGCTGCGTTCATAGCATTAGGAATATTAGTAGAGAGGCTTATATAGTTAGAAAGTGTAGCCATTCATTACCCCCTTTTTGCCTTTTTCATTTCATCTTGCTCATCTTTAGCATGTTGCTGAATAAAGGCAATTACTACAGCCTTTTCATTCATGTCCATATCCGCAAAAACAGAAGGTCGCATATGGTATTTAACAAATGCCAAATATGCGAACATCGTTTCTGTTTCATTGGAATTTAGGAGTTTTTTACTTCTTTTACCTTATCTTCCATGCCTACGTCATAGCCTTGGGCTTCTGTTACTGCCGCCAAAAGGTCGGCATATTCGCCAGGTGTAAGCATTGCTTTTACGAGCTCAACAGGTTCAGTAACGCCCCAGCTATCTTGAAGTTCTGCATCATAAAGATTGGGGTAAGTAATCGCCTTAGATAGCACATCTTCATTGTATGCAGTCGCATCAAAGCGTTCTTCAGATTGACGAGTGATGCGGTCTGTAATACGTTTAGTGTACTTCTTACGCATCTTTTCTGTTTCGTCAGTAGCTAATGTTTTAATCTTCCACGCTACTGGCTCACCATTCACCTTGATACGTTTAGATGCTACGTATTCAGTCTCATTGACTACATCAACATTTTGTTTAAGGAATGCGCTTAAATTTTCAGCCATTATAAAAACCTCCTAAAAAAAAGGAGCAAGCACTAGGCTTGCATCCCGTCTAATTCATTAAAGTGTTGAACATATTTAACACCTTCATAAGTGAAGTTGTGTTCTTGTTCGATGTATTTGCCTTCAGCGTCAAATTCTGCTGCTGTTAATTCATCAAGGTTCACACCTTTTAAAATTACAGAACGGCGACCAGCTTTAGATGTTGGATCGTTGTTAACTACTTGCATATCAAAGTATGTATCCACACCCGTTTTCAAGTACTTTTCAACCATCTTATCGAATAAAGCTGTGTTGTGGTAAATAGTTAAGCTACCGCTGTATTCTACGGAGGTAGACTTATTACCCGCACCGATACGGCCCAAAATAGCCACTTTTTCTTTATTCTTTTTAATTTTTGCACTGAGTTTCTTCGCTTGGAACAGTAAGTATCTGTTACCGTTCTCAACGATATAGCAAGATGCTAATTTAGAAGAAACAACGTCAGCTGCATCCATCGTTTTCAATGCATCTAAAATTTCATTTTCCATGCGTTATCCTCCTAGGCTACTACAACAGTCATGTACAATTTTTCCATAGCAACAGTTGGTTGTAATTGTACGTTAACTAATACATCTTCCTTGTTATCGCCTTGTGTAGGTACTGGGATATCCTTATCATCGAAGTTTTGGATAGCTCGTACTTTTTGGTACTGCTCAGCAAGGTATACAAGGTCACCCCACAAAGACTCACGACCTGCTTGGTCGTTAGGTGATTTATCAAGGTGTGTTTTGTTGAACAATCTAGCACTATCAACTGCCCAATTATCAAGTACACGAATGACTTGGTTAAAAGAGAAGTCTCGGTTTTTAGCTTTACTGAATTCAGTAAATGTGTTGATATCTTTCAATACACGCACATCACCTTGAATGTTGCCACCTACTGCATCGGTTACACTATGGAACATGAACATACCATCTTTAATAGCTTGTTCGAGTTCGAACTGTTTGTATTTAACGTTCACTGTGTATTCGCCATCGTAGATCATGTTGCCTACGGTAGCATTGATATTGCAAGATGCTTCTTGTCCTAATGTCCAGTACACCAAAGAGCCTTTTTCAGCACCTTCATCGGTTACATCATTAAGGATGGAGATAACCCCTTCATAGTTGATCTTAGTCTTACCATGGATCACTAATTGGAATTTAGCACCGCTTTGTTCACGGCAACGTTTAGTAAACGCAATAAGCAAGTTTTTAATTGTGTCGTCCGCACCAGCGTAACCCAACGTATTGAAGTAGTAAGGTTCAAGCATATCAAGGCCATTTTGATAATTTTGAACAGTTACAGCACTACCATTAGTACCACCAGTCAATGCAGCATATGCACTAGCAGTTAATGCACCTGTTTTAGTAAAGATAATGTAATCATTGTCTTTCAATTCAGTTGCAT
>CAUSMY010000205.1:0-2766 GCA_963533015.1 uncultured Veillonella sp. | reverse complement strand
ATGATAATAATCTACCAAACTGGAATCCAGGAGGTGGTAGTGCTAATGTTGGAACAAATAAATCTAGCGCTATATCTGATGATAGAGAGCTTAAAACAGAGGATATGTTTAAGCGTATTTTGAAAAGCGAAGGACGCGAAAGCGATCCTATGGGCTGGGATAGAAATCGCGGTCTATGGGAACAAATAAATGATAGAGGTCATAGCCCTGGAGGCGTTGCATATCAATGATACACGTGATGATATTCCTGGTAATCAATTCCAAAGCAACTTCATTATTGATGTATTGGAAGATGGCAATCCTAAAGAAAATAACGAGTATCGAGTTGATAATCCATCTAATACATTGCAGTCAGATGGTAACCGTAAGTTTAATTCAGGTAACCCTTATTATTGGGCTGCTAAATATGGTGGTTTTACCACAGGAGGAACCGTTGAGTCTAACATTAAAATAACAGATCCAAATCAAGATCCTCAATCATGGAAAGGTGCAGCAACAAGTAATGAATTAAGCTTATTCCCTAAAGGAATGCCAAATAATTTTGCTATTGCTAATAATCCTACAAATATGACTAATGCTTTGACAAAAGCATTCAGCAGTACAGGGACGTTTGTAAAACCATCACAAGCTGCACCTACATTTACTAATGTACCAGGGCAAAGTGTTGATTTAAGTCCTGGTAAAACTACGCGTATCATCTCTACGACTTATGATTTTACTAATTTAACAGGAGATGTTATTGCGGAAGATTATTATCTTGATACTGCAACAGGTTCTCTGAAGGCAAAAGATAATAAAGTATGGGTAGCTAATGCTAAATTAGAGCAAGCTTATCACTCAAGTAATTATACTAATCGAAAAGTATATACGCGTGATAAAAACAATAATTTTGTGCCATTTAATACAGCAAATAAAAGTAATTTCCTTGCAGCAGTAGGAGGTAGAGGAAGATTAACTGAAGATGATGTAATCAATTATGTTTTAGGCGATCCTTCTAAAGAAGATGCTCAGGACAAGTATGCTCGTGTCAGAAAAAAAGGTATCTTAGGTACATTGGTAAGCCCAACCGTTGCTATGGTGCATCCATTACCTGTAAATTCAAAAGCACGTGCACAAGGATGTACTTATGATACACCTATAGAAAACCGCCAAGATGCATATGTTGTAAGTGCAAACGATGGTATGGTACATATTCTTAATAATAATGGACAAGAAGAAATGGCATTAATGCTATCTTCTGCTGTTCCATCGTTGAGTGAATATGCACAGCCAGGGTATATTCATAAATATTTAAATGACGGTACGCCAATCGTTGCGGAAGTCTGCACAGGCAGTACAGGTACGCCAAATCGTGAAGCACGTTCTATCGCAGTAGGTTCTGCTGGTAAAGGTGGTGCAGCAATTTATGCTATTGATGTTACTGACACATCAAACATTACCAGCAATAATTTGCTTTGGGAATTTACTGGTCAAGATGATGCAGGGTTTGGTGTTGCTGCTGGCGTTCCTTCTGTTGCTAAAACTGGAGAAGGCAAAGCAATTGCTATCATGAGTAGTGGTTACAATAACAGCACAAACGATGGTTCTATCTTTATTTTGGATTTAAATAAACCCAAAGGTACAGCTTGGATTCAAGGTAGCAACTACATAAAAGTTCAACTGAGAGATGCTAATACAGGAATTACTAGCCCGAGCGGTGTGGGCGATGTACGTGTGTATGATAGTAATAATGATGGCGTGCCAGATAAACTTTATGTAGGTGATTACAATGGTAACTTGTGGCGTATCAAATACACAGCAAGTGCAGATAACAATGGATTAGGTACATGGGATGTGAGCTTGCTCTATAAAGCACCTGCTGGCGCTCCACCTATAACAACTAAACCAGATGTTCATAATGACTATGTAATTGCTGGTACGGGTCAATATATGACTAGTGATGCTTTAGATAGAAAACAGCAAAACTATGCATATGGCTTCATAGATACTGGCGAAACAATAGATGGAATGGGTGCTTTACTTGAACAATCTATTGACAAAGATGTAACTGCGCAAACTGATTTAAATAAAGTGGGAGCATCTGGCTGGACGATTACTAGAAATGAAATGCAAAGTAATCATAAAGGCTGGTATCTGAAGCTTCCGCTAGGTCAAATTGTGTCATCTGATGCTAATGTCTATAGAGGAAAAGTTGCACAATTCCAATCAGTCGCTCGTACAGATGAAACCAACGTTTGTACACCAACTGGTTCAACATCGTTTATTTCTGTAGACTTGAAAAATGGTGGGTTATATAGAGCTCCAATCTATGACACCAATTTTGATGGTAAATACGATGATAAAGATGTGAATATTGGCATGATGACATATAAAGACAATATCGCACCAACTCAAGGTAGTGTAGGAGCAACAGTAAATGGTAGAAATACGACAGCTGTTGTGGCATTAGGTACTAAGGGAACGATTTCGTTCACGATGAATCCATTAGGTGATGATCCAATTCTTCGCCGGTTATCATGGCGTGAAATCTTCTAATTAGTAATTAAAAAATAGCACCTGTATTAATACAGGTGCTATTTTATTTATATAATATAGCAATTTAAAAATTAAAGTAAACAAAAATAAAGAAGAGTTAATAGTGCAAAATTTTCTAAAAATAGGGATTAACGGCGGTTTCAGGCAGCCTGAAAAGCATAATTTTGGTATGATACCGTTTTTAAAATTATCCATATAAGGCAGCCTGAAACATGATGAAAGTTAAATGGT
>CAUSMY010000204.1:0-2784 GCA_963533015.1 uncultured Veillonella sp. | reverse complement strand
TACATTTAAATCAATTGCAGCTTGTAGCTTTGTATCTGAACCTCCTACAAGACCAGAGTTTTTCATCACTACTACTTCTGCTTTTGTATCTTGGAACATCACCTTATTCATCTCATAAGAAAATGGCCCTTGCATACCAATCGTATATTTAGGAGAGACCCCTAAATCTTCCATAATATGAAGTACTTCCGCTGTTGGTAGTACTCGTGTCCAAACTTCTTTATCTTGCAAAGCTTTTGATTTTGCAAATACATGCATCGTTTTACTGCCAGTAGTAAGATACACTTTCGAGCCTAATTGACCCGCTAAAGTAGCAGCCTCTTCTTCATTACTTACGTGATGAAGTTTGTCATATTCTGGCAATGGTACTTCTTTGCGTTCAAAGCGAACAAATGGTATATCCATCTCTGCCGCTGCTTCACGAGCTGTGGCTGTCACTATCGCAGCATAGGGATGACTTGCATCGATGAGCATCGTAATCCCTTTATTTTGAATCAGAGCTTTCATCTCCTCTAAATTCAAGCGTCCTTCATGGACTTCAATGCCTGGATGGAATGCTAATTGTGCCCCATATTGGCTCACCACAGACACCAACACAGGTAATCCTGTATGCTCTTGTACTGCTACCGCCAAATTACGACCATCTAGCGTACCTGCTATGACCCAGATCACAGTTTATATCCTCGTGGCGTAATGATTTTACCATTTTCTACATACGTTTGGCTATTACCAATAATAACTAATGTTTGCATATCAATTTCTTCTTTGTGGAAGTGTTCTAAATCAGAAATAATAATATGTTGACCTGCACGGCCTGCTTTTTGTACGATACCTACTGGAGTTTTAGGGTCACGATGTTGCAATACTAGTTCACGTACTTCATCTAAATGAGTGACACGTTTTTTACTGCGTGGGTTATACAAAGCAATCACCATATCACCTTCTGCACATAGTACGGCACGTTTTTTGATTAAATCCCATGGTGTCATCAAATCGCTCAAGCTGGTCACAGCAAAGTCAGGCATCAATGGAGCACCCAACACAGCAGCTGCCATATTCACGGCACTCAAACCTGGAACGATATGTACAGGAGGACGTTTTTCCTCTGCCACTTTATTGGCCAATTCAATGACAAGACCAGCCATGCCGTATACACCAGGGTCACCACTGGATACAACTACGACTTTATAACCTTCTACAGCTAAGTCCACCGCTTGTTGGCAACGATCTACTTCTTGCATCATACCTGTGCCAACAGTTACTTTATCAGCAATTAGGTCTTGAATTAAATCTAAATATGTAAGATAACCAACTACACGGTCAGCTTGTAAAATCGCTTCACGTGCTTCTGGTGTCATGAACTCTGGATTTCCAGGTCCTATTCCGATAACTTGTAATGAACCCGTGCAATGGCTACGGTTGTTCTCGGAAATATTGTTTTGTGCTGCAGTAGCTCCTGCCCCTGCGCTAGTAATAGTGCTGTCGTTTCGCATACGTTTCCTACTCCTATTGTTTGTTTAACAAAATTTGATTCTATAATTTGTGCCTCTTCAATACAAGGGGCCATTTCTTCTTGTGTATAAAATTGGATAGACCATTTCAATTCTTCCATGGCTTCCAATAATCCTACTTCATCAGCTTTTACAATAACAGATGCTGCACCTTTCACACTAAGTGGCGAACGGCCTACATTTTGCAATGATTCTGTTACCGCTGAAAGTATCAACTCTTTCGGTGTATCACGGCGACATCCGATGCCCACCGTCATAGTTGGTGGCCGTAATACCAGTGTGACTCCTATACAATCAATGGTTCTATCCGTAATCACAACCTTTGGTTCATCTCCCCATGGGAATGTTTCCTCTGGATGAAAAAGAACATACTCAACTTGATGCACTTTCACAGCTTCTTCAAAGTCATCTGCCAAGGTACTATCCAAATAATATTTGACAGATTCTCCATTGACAATAGCTGCATTTACCTTGATGAGCATAGAAAAGTCTTCTACCTTAGCGCCTATCTTGCGAGCTAATACATCAGGTGCTGGCAACTGATTCACATCCGTAGCCGTTGTAATCACCGGAGTCGCCCCCGTAATCATAGCCACTTCACTAGTCCATTCATTGGCACCACCTAAGTGTCCAGATAAAAGACTAATCACAAAGTGGCCCCCTTCATCCATCACTAAAATAGCTGGATCTTCCGATTTATGCTTGATGAAAGGTGCAATCATACGCACTACAATGCCTGTGGCCATGATGAATAAAATGCGATCGTAGTCTTTCCACAAGTTTTCTATATGTGGCTTTAAAGAAGAAAATGATATAGCTGGTTGACCACTTTCACGGTCTTCTTTTTCATAACAATCCACCACATGTTCCTGTACATAGGCACTGCGTACTTGTTGGCCTAGCTCAGCTCCCCGTTTTGTAACAGATACAATAGCAATCTTCATTACTTGGCATCTCGATACATATGAGCAAAGCCTTTGTCATACAGTTTGGATAATTCGTAATCTGTATCCAATACACGGCTAACTACGATCATCGCTTGGCGAATAACTCCTTCTTCTGCCACCACATCAGCAATCGTTTCTAGTGTACCACGAATGATGCGTTGGTCTGGCCAAGAAGCTTTCACAACGATCGCCACAGGTGTTGTTTTATCATAGCCACCTTCAATTAATTCTGCTGCTACTTTGTCAATCATTTGGACAGACAAGAAAATACACATTGTCGCACCATGGCTAGCCAACATAGATAATTTTTCTTTCTCTGGCATAGG
>CAUSMY010000203.1:0-2834 GCA_963533015.1 uncultured Veillonella sp. | reverse complement strand
AATTTTTTATAAATGATAGAAAAGCAATTGCATCATCTGCGTGAAGATTCCTATCAGATCTAGAATCCTTGTCAGAATACAATTTACCATATCCACAATAAGTGCAATTTAAATTGCATCGTTCTGTTACTTCAAATGTAATTTGAGGTGTAGTGGCCAGGCATTCTTTAACCTCTTCTGGTGTTAACTTTATCATATATCTAAGGAAGTTCTATTGGTTCAAAAGGTATTGGCTTTTCATCGGTTGCAGTCATTTCTACAAGCTTTCCACTTACAACTTTCATCCTTTTTACACCTGTTGCATTGAGTAGAGCATTTGTGGATTTAAACTGTCTTTTAATTGTTGCACTAGCTTTTTTACTATCAGTCTTTTTAGTACCGCTATATATATGGTCATATATCGGTTCGTCCACATTCTGCAAATTTGTAATAGACCATATATATTTTTTTTCCGAGTCTTCTATTTGCATAATTAGGCCAGGAAGACCTTCAAATTTATATGGTCCATAATGTATAGGAATATCTGGAGCATACCAAGCTGTATAAATACGTTTGCCAAATGTTAATGTCGCCTTATGACATTTATGATTTAAAACTGTAATAGTTGTTCCATTAGTTAATGACCAGTTTTGCTTGACAAATTGTTCAAGGTATCTTAGCGTTCCCAATTGGAAAAACATACGATAGTTGACTAATATTCCTTGTGAAGAATAATGATTGATAATTTCATATGGAAATACTGCATCAGAAAGATGAGGAGTTGGACGCCCCATTTTAAAGTTTGATGTAGCCAGGGTATCATAGTGTAATAATCTATCGCTATAATCTTTGACAACTTTTGTACCTATTTGCACTATTCGAGTATCTTGATTATATTCCTTATCATTATTGCTATATTTGAATTTTAGGCAATAAGTTATTCTATACTTAGCATGGTCAAGAACATTACTTTTTTCAATCGAGGCACAGCCTTGAGTGTAGGTTTGGCTAAATGTTAATATGGCTTGTATTAACAACGCAAACGTTAAATTTATCTTTTTCATATTTCTAAATATATTAAACAGCTAAGAGGATAAATCCTCTTAGCTGTAGGTTGGAAACTAATGTCTTCCAATCCAGATGATAGAACTAGAGGATTCAAGACCTCCTGCGCGATTCGCCAAGCCGTTATCACTTGTTGATGACGGACCATGACAACCACACCATTCATCAGAACCACCAATAAGGTTGTTCATCTCCCTAGTTTCTAAAGCTCGTTTGGAGAACTCATGTAATTTTAGTTTTTTCATACTAAATAATTAAATAAAATGTTTGTTTAAGCTAAACTTACCGTATTTTACGGATCTAAACGCTCTTTTATGATACATAATATGTTTTGGTTTCTTCTGTTTTTAAACTTGATTATTACAACTTTTCCCTCATAATATCTTGAATCTCATCTTCATCAATACGCTTCGACCTCTGATACCGTATTGAGTAATGTAGGAAGAAAGTCCTGACTGTGTAGAATTTAAATAAGTTTGATTGTTGGATAGGTTAGTACATACCAGACTGAACCTTATCCGCTTACAGTTATAAATTACTTCAATATCTTCAGAAATATAATTTTTATTGATGGTATTACGGTTATTATAGTATTGATAAATACCAAAATTGAGATCGATATGGATTGGTAACGAGAAAGTCAAGGTTGCTTTGTTTGTAAATTGTGTGAGTTCAGGTATATTGCTACCATCTTTTATTCCTACTGTAGAATTGGCAAATGCTCCTCGATAGTTTAGTGCAAGAAAAGAATTTAGTACAGCAGAAAAGTCTAGATTGAAAGCCAATATTTTCGATTGACTATCTATCACTTGATCTTGCAAGAGTATAGGATTGCTACCGAATATAAATCGCCCTTCCCAACCTATTTTTGAACGTTTCCAATCAAATCCCTTACTTCCCTGGAGAAGTATAAAACATGAATGCCCAATTTGATTGGTGTGTACACTGTTAAGTATCTCTGTATTGCCTTTATACGAATAGCCATATAGAATTCTTGGAAGAGTATGTGTATAACCAGTAGAAATGTCTACAAAGAGCATTGAGAGCAAATTTTTATAATTATAGCTACAACTGCACTGCCACGAGTCTGCATTATATAAATCTTGAGACGTATAGACAGTTTGTACATTATATTTAGTTAGGATATTTTGACTGTAAAGTTTGGTAAGGGGGGGAGTATGTGTTGAACGCCATATAGATAAAGATAGCGTGTTATCAGTATTGAGATTGTAGCGCATTGTCATTTTAGGCGATGTTACTATCTGGTTCTTGGTGCTCAATGTTTTGCCGTTTATTTCTTTTAAAATGCAATGTTGATACAATATTGGGGAATATGCATCTATAGAAAATCGCCGGAATTTCACGAAACATTCTACTCCCATACCTGCATTAAAACGAGTCATGCTAAGGTTATTAGCAGCAAATAATGTTGTTATATCGTTTTCTAATAAACGAGAAAGCTGACTTTCCAATCGGTCGTGATGGACATTCATATTTGTAACAAGATGAATTTGGACAGGTCCAATAATAAGGGTTTGAAGAAACCTCATCATATTCTCTGTGTAAAAGTTACATGTTTTAGCATGCTGGTATAGCCCCTTTGAAATGCTGATACTGTCTTCGTTGAATAAATCAATATTAACACCAAGCCAATGTGGCTTTTGTGAAAAACCAGTCTTCGAATTTATTTCCATACCTTTGTCATGGTCTCCTCTTTTTATCCAGTGTAGGTGATTACTCGTATTAAAATAATCCATCGCACTATTTTGGGTGATTTGCTCTTTATTGAC
>CAUSMY010000202.1:0-2846 GCA_963533015.1 uncultured Veillonella sp. | reverse complement strand
GATTTTGTACGCCAGCTGTATCCAATGCACCACGAACGATGTGATAACGCACACCCGGAAGGTCCTTAACACGTCCACCTCTGATAAGTACAACGCTGTGTTCTTGTAAATTGTGACCAATGCCTGGGATGTATGCAGTTACTTCAATACCGTTTGTCAAACGAACACGGGCAACTTTACGAAGCGCGGAGTTCGGTTTTTTAGGCGTAGCTGTGTATACACGAGTACATACACCACGTTTTTGTGGACACTCTTTCAAAGCTGGAGAGTCAGATTTACGCACTAAAGTTTTACGGCCTTTACGTACTAACTGGTTAATAGTTGGCATGTGGGCACCTCCTTTCCAAACAATTAGATTTATAATTGATCCGCTCAACAATATGTCGCTCGGATATTACCAAAACTAGCGAAGCACGCCGATTGCAGCGGCTCCTACCTTAATGTGAGCAGCCTGCCCTAGTTCCTCCATCGTATGATCTCGGTTCACAGGCACGTTGTGCTCTAAACAAATTTCCAGAATCGGCAAGATAAGTCGGTCATCGCTATCAAGACCTACAAATACACACTCTACTTCATCACGACTCACGGCTTTTCGCGTTTGTTTCGCTCCTATTGTGAGATTTGCATTTGAAAGCATATCGATTGTCATATGCGTCTCCTTCTCATTCGTTACTCGCTTTAGGGCGCACTGTCCCTTAGGCACTTTAATAGTTTACCACCCTTTATAGGTCATGTCAAACGATTTTACGCCTCTAAAAGTGCTATCTCAAGCCATTTTATATGTACATGCTTCCGTGTGGTTCATATATTTTATTTTTTGCATAAAATATATCCATTTTATACAAAATTCATTATCTTTATGTATATACATTCATTTGTTTTTCTTTATTTAATTCTATCTATGCAAAATTGATATACTTAAATTTTTATTTTTTTGGTTGACTACAGCGTTTGTCCTTTTAGGGAATACAAAAATAGCGAATAACCATACTTTCGTAGGTTATTCGCTATCATCATATCTAAGATATCATCTCTATACAAGGAAAGTATTACCTTTCACTTGTACAGAACTAACTATCTAAGAATCTAAATCTCTTGAAGTATTGACTATTCGTTTGTTTCAGATACTACTTCTTGAGATGCTTCACCAGCACTTACTACTTCTGTATCTACTACTAGATCTTCTAGTTGTGGATTTTGTTTCACTACTTTAATCTTGCGATAACGGCTCATACCTGTACCAGCTGGTATCAATTTACCAATGATAACATTTTCTTTTAAGCCTAGTAATGGATCAATTTTACCTTTGATGGCTGCTTCTGTAAGAACACGTGTTGTTTCTTGGAAGGAAGCTGCTGATAAGAAGCTGTCTGTTGCCAAAGCTGCTTTAGTAATACCCAATAGTGTACGTACGCCAGTGGCTTCTTGTTTGCCATTTAAGCGTAAACGGCGGTTTTCCTCTTCAAATGTATTCACATCAATGGAGTCTCCTGGTAATACATCTGCATCACCAGCATCCTCAATTTTTACTTTATGTAACATTTGACGAACAATAACCTCGATATGTTTATCGTTAATTTCTACACCTTGAGATTTGTATACTTTTTGTACTTCATATACTAGGTAACGTTGTGTTGCTTCTGTACCCATGACACGCATAATGTCATGAGGGTTAATGGAACCTTCTGTTAAACGCGCACCTAGAGATACTACGTCACCATCTTTTACAATGATGCGAGATCCGTAAGGGATTAAGTAATCAAACTCTTCACCCTCAGCTGTAGTAATGAAGATAGTATTAGTACCTTTTTTATTGTCGTTAGGAACGACACGTACAGTACCTTCTACTTCTGCAATGATGGCATTACGTTTTGGACGACGTGCTTCAAACAATTCTTCGACACGAGGCAAACCTTGTGTGATATCATCACCGGCAACACCGCCTGTATGGAATGTACGCATTGTCAACTGTGTACCAGGTTCACCGATGGATTGTGCCGCAATAATACCTACTGCTTCACCCACTTGTACTTGTCCACCAGTACCTAAGTCACGGCCATAACATTTCATACATACGCCATATGGAGAACGACAAGTCAATACGGAACGGATTTTCACTGTGTCATAGTGTTTTACTACTTCATCAGCGAATTCGTCAGTGATTTCACCATTCAATGGAACGATAACTTCACCAGTTTCTTTATTGATTAATTCTTCTGCTGCTGTACGGCCCACGATGCGATCTTTCAATGGTTCGATAACGCCAGTACCTTCTACGATGGCTTCTACTTCAATGCCATGAATTTCATTATTGCGAACTTGAACTTCTTTTACATCGGAGTTCAAGATAGCTTCGATACCTTCTTCTGTCAATGCTGTATGCGCAGGGAAGATTTCTACACCTTCACTATCGATAACAGGATACACAGTATCTTTGCCCAACATATTTTCAATCATTGTATTGCGTAATGTTGTACGAATAGAATCGTCCACTTCACCTAATGCAATGGTTTGAACAATGTTAGTATGGTTGATATCACTATCGCTACCCAATTGTGCACCACGTAATGCGATAGATTTCACTTGAGATTCTGCTAATGCTTCGATAGTTGCTTCTGTTACGATGCTTTCAGCGTCAGCAATCACTTCCCCAGTCATAGGATCTACTACATCGCGATCTAACACACGACCGATTAAATCATCTTTTAAGTATGTTAACGCATCTTTTGTATTGCGCGCTAAACGAGCTCTTTCACGAGCCAAGTCGATACCTACTACGTCGCAGTCTTCTTCACGAACGATTACGTCTTGAGATACATCAACAAGACGACGTGTCAAGTAACCGG
>CAUSMY010000201.1:0-2879 GCA_963533015.1 uncultured Veillonella sp. | reverse complement strand
GAAAGACACAGAACGCAAGATGGTAGCCATGAAGAATAAGTTAAGTAATTTTGGTAACGGAATTAATAACAAATTCTTAGGCATTGCTGGTAGTATCAGTAAAATGGGATTGGCAATGTCAGGCTTGGGTGCGTTCGCTAGTGTTGGTGCTATTGTTGATTATGGTAAAAAGGCACTAGAAACGGCAAAAAGTGCAGAGTTATCTCAAGCATTATTCCGTAATAGCTTGTCTAATAACAATTCCTTGTATGATAAATCTGCACAGTCGCTAGATGCTGCACAAAAGCAATTAAACGATTATGCAGCCAAATGGGGCAAGGTAGGGGTTATTTCTGCTGGCACTATTCGTGCTGGGTATCAAGAACTTAATAAATGGAATGTTCCTGTTGATAAGGTAGATGGACTATCGGAAGCCCTAACCAACCTTGTGGCTGGTAAATTTGGTATCAATGCTACGGCAGAAGATGCACAAATAGCATCACAGGCAATCGGTAGAGCGTTCAATGGCGATGTAGCTGGCTTAACTAAGATGAAGATACCTTTAACAGAGGCACAAAAGGAAATCATCAAGAATGGTACAGAAGCCGAACGATTGGCCGCTATCAATGAAGTAGTTAATGGTACATTCTCTAAACAGAATGAAATATTAGCTAACACACCAGATGGGCAACTCAAACGGATGAAGAACCAACAGGCAGCATTAATGGCTACGATTGGTAAAGGCCTATTGCCTATGCAAAAGGCTTTTATTGATATGGTTAGCACAATCATGCCGATAGTTGCGCCAGTTATTCAAGATATATTTAACACATTTAGTGGTGCTTTCACATGGATCGCACAAGTTATTACAGAAAATAAAGAAACAATTAAAACAAATCTAACAGAAGGTATGAATGTAGTTAAAAGCGTACTATCTACTGTTGGCGGTGTAATTAAGTGGTGTACTGAAAATTTAGGCTTCTTAGTACCAGTGCTTAAAGTAATTGTTGCTGGCTTCGTTGCCTTTAATGTAATAGCTGGTGTAATTCCTATCTTAGTTTCTATATTTAATGCCTTTATGACTGTAATCAAAGTTGTAAGGCTATTAAGCATGCTAATGATGGCAAACCCTATTTTAATTGCAATTACTGCAATAGCAGTTGGACTGTATTTATTGATTGATAATTGGGAAACAGTAAAGGAAGTTGCATTATCTGTATGGGATGCAATTTCAAGCTATGCTTCCGAATTGTGGGAGAGCCTAGTAAGTGGATGTATGGAGTTCGTAAATAGGGTTATAGAAGTTGTTACACCTATTTATAACCGATTTATGGAAATCATGAGCCCTATCCTAGATGGTGTTAAACAAATATTCAGCGGTATCATTGATTTTATTGTTGGTGTATTCACAGGCAACTGGGATATGGCCTTTAGTGGGTTAGTCAAAATCTTTAGTGGCTACTTTGGAATTATTAAATCTATTGCAGAAAATGTACTTGGATGGGTTCAAGATAAATTGCAATGGGCTGGTGAAAAAATAGATGCTATCAAAGAAGGTGGAGCATGGCTATACAACAATACTGTAGGCCGTGTAGTTGGTGGACATAATGCAACTGGTACAGAGTACTGGAAAGGTGGAGCGACATATGTCAACGAAAATCAACGTGGCGAAATTATCAATCTACCGAATGGATCACAAGTAATTCCACACGATGAAAGCATGAAACAATTAGCAAGTAGCCGTGGTAATGTAACAGTCAATGTAACAGTACAAGGCAACGTGATTGGTAATGAAGATTTCATGGATGCGTGTGGTAGACACGTTACAGATAAAGTTATGTTAGCTATGGGCAATATGTAAGGGGGGTGTGAAATGAGTTTTCAAGACAACGCTAAAAGCGTAATGAAGCAACGATTAATGACGAAACAAGCGGATTTGCAAAAGTTAGCGGTAACTCGTGCTACTAAGTTTGCAGACAAAATTTCACATGGTCTAGTCGGTAAGATTTTAGATTATGCCGAACGAAAACCGACTACAGATATTGTGTTTCACTCTGAATTAACAGATGAATATATTACATTACCTGTAGTACCTAACCCTTTACCTACGATTAATGAACCACAATCTAACGAAACCTTTAATGGTCTTAGGGGTGATATTAAACTCATAGGGCCTTTAGGACTACGAACACTAACCCTAGATAATATCTTGTTACCGATTAATAAGGATTACTCCTTTATTCGTGGTAATGGTAGCGATGGACTGCAATGCTTGCAATTCTTTCAAGCACAACGGCAGATGAAAGCAGTAGTGCGTATATGTATCATTCAATCTGATGGTAATGAAATCCTTAATATGCCATGTGTAATTAATGATTTATCCTACACATACGATAAGGTTGGCGATATTAAGGCTACAATAGGCATTGAAGAGTATGTATATACTAATACATCAACTACGGCTCAATCATCGACTGGTGGCGAAAATAAGACTACAGACACAAAGGCTACAGATAGTAAGGCGGTTAAGAAATGAAGTTACAGTATACGAATACAACTAAAGATAAAGATGGTAAAGATGTTACTGAAACTCGTGAAATTACCGCTTATACAAATAACTATCAAAGGTCAGATGGTATTGATACATTAGGTCAAGAATTTACCTTTGATTTAGTAGATAACCCTTTTGATTTCAACCTTATGGGTACACGTCTTGCTATTGGTGGCAAGATTGAGTTTAGCAACCAATTAAGCAACAATAACAAGAGTGCTACAACAAAGCTAAACGAAGAGCAACAAGAACAAGTAGTATTTCAAGGGATTATAGTTGCTGAAAAACAAAGTGGTGCTAACAAATATAGTTACACTTGCTTTGATTACTGCTTTTATCTCAATAAATC
>CAUSMY010000200.1:0-2901 GCA_963533015.1 uncultured Veillonella sp. | reverse complement strand
TATTCCTAAAGGTGTATAACCGAAATCCATACGAATGGTCGTTGTCCCTTCTGGAATAGAGCCAGAAATTGTTTGCCCAGTACTTGGAACTCCGTCGGCTATTACTTTCCCATCCGCAGAGATTTGAGCCCAAAGATCCGTTCTTGCTTGGTTTAACACTTTAACCTCTAATGGGAATTTACTTACTTTAGCAGTATAATATAGAGCATTTCCATTAGCGTATGAATAATTTACACTAGTAATTTCTGGAGTTTTAGTTGTCGTAGTAGCTACGGTTGTTTCTTGTACGACACTTTGTTGAGTCGTCACTTGCGTTGTAACTTGATTATTTCTTTGACTACGTGTAGTTAAGACGGCTTGTCCAATCGCAAAAATAATCGCTACTAAGAACATTCCCGATAAGATTGTTGGAAAATAGCTTTTTAAAGTATCTGCCGCTTCTACTAAGGTGGCTCCTGTGGTATCTATATCATCCACAATGAGTATCTCTGTTGGCATTGGTACCAATTGCTTAGCTTTAGATAGAGAAACTAAAAAATGCCCCTTCATATTCTGCTTGCGTTCTTCTTTCGTCAATGTCCACATCGGCTTCGAACCATCTAATTTAATAAGTATATCTTCCCAACGCCATTGCTGTTGTATCACCCAATTTTTAAATAATAGATCTACTTGATTGTATCCACGTATATGACGTTTACTTTCACTAATGGGAATAGGCACCACTATATCAGGTGTATAAGGGATATCTGAACAAGTAATTGTAAAACGTTGCAAAAAAGGAGCGACTCCTAGAGCTCGCTCCTTTTTTCCATTAAATTTTATATCATGTAACATCGTTTTCATGCCACCTATATAATCGGCCAGTATATATATCCAGTCTAAAGAAGAATACCTAGATCCCTTTATGCGGCGTTCATGCCATACTTCATTAAAACAGGCTGTACACCATTCTCCTTGCGCATACACATCTTTTCCACAATGAACACATGTTGGCGGACACAAAATATCCCAAATTCGCATTAGAATTCCCCCTCTAGTCGCTCTTTGAATAGAGTATATCTATATTGGTTATCTTCTCGAGATACAGCCGTTCCCAGCGCTTCTTGACTGCCGATAATTAGCACCTTATCTTTTGCCCGTGTAATAGCTGTATATAATAGATTTCGTTGCAGCATAATATTGTAAGCTGAAATAAATGGCAACAGAATACGAGAATATTCACTCCCTTGCGCCTTGTGAACGGTAATGGCATACGCTAAAGACATAGATAGCATATCTTCTTCATTCATCAGCACTCGTTTATCTGGAAATTGTATATGCACACACTTTCCAAGAATACTCGTAATCAGACCTATCTCTCCATTATACACATCTTGCTCGTAATTATTTTCCATTTGGATAACTTTATCCCCCACTCGAAAGACATTACCATCTACTTTCATCTCTTCTCGATCTGGATATTTCGGATTTAGCAATTCTTGTAAATACTTTGAAATAGCACTACTACCAATAGGACCTTTACGCATAGGACATACAATTTGTATATCTAAGTCAGATTCCACAGATTTTAATTCTGTTTTATAAAGCTCTTGTAATGCTGAAAGTACACTGTCCACACTATGAGCTTCTTCAAAGTGAAACTCCTCACACTGGGTCAATTCTGGCATCTTTCCATGATTAATTCTATAGGCATTATCAATGATACGATGCCCCTCTTGTTGACGATAGATATGATGTAATTCCTGATACGGAACTACTGTACTTTGTAACATATCACGTAATACAAAACCGGCGCCAATAGGGGGCAACTGATCAACATCACCAACCAATATCACAAAAGCCGTTGGTGGAATCGCTTGTATTAAGGCATAATAAAGTTCTAAGTTCAACATAGATGATTCATCAACGATGACAACATCTACATCTAACTGATCATCTTGGTTTCTGCTAAATTGATATCCACCTGCTACCGCCTCTGGTTCTAGCAACCGATGAATAGTAAACGCTTCTTGTTCTGTCGCTTCTGATAAACGCTTGGCTGCTCGACCTGTTGGTGCACAAAGTACAATACGCTTTTTATTCCCTTGTCGAAATCCTTCCACTAAAGCTTTAATAATAGTGGTCTTACCAGTACCAGGTCCACCTGTTATAATAGAAAACCGATGACTAAGGGCCATAATGATAGCTTGTTTCTGTTCATCTCCCAAAGCCATCCCATGCCTAGCTTCATATTGTTCGCACAGCGTATGTCCATCAATAGTTGCATCTGGATCCGACTCTAAAAATTCACGCGTAAAGGATACACTATCATCCTCTGCTCGGTATAGTTCAGGGCGATAGATATACACGACACCATCATACTCCACCTGATAATACACTTTAGCTTCTAATAAATATTCTAATCGTTCAACAATAGAGTCAATATAGTCATCACCTAATAGATTCGACAATTGCACCATTAATTCCTCTATAGGCATGCAAGTATGTCCGTATTCAGTGATCTGCTTCATCGTATATAGAATACCAGCATCTAATCGGTACTCACTATGAAAAGGAAACTCTAAGGCATCTGCGAATCTATCTACTACAGGGAATGGTAAGCTTTCATCAATGCGAAGCAATTGATACGGGTTATGTCGAATGACCTCTACCGCTTTCGCACCGTATACCTCATATAGCTTACGGCTCCAGCGATTGCTCATATGGTAGGTGGCAAAAAATTCGTTAATATCTTGCAGAACCCCTTCTCCTAGCAAGGTGCGATATAAATCTTCTCTCACGCGTTTTCCTACATTGGGGATTCCCAAAATAGCCATAGGGTTTTCTTCTTGCAATACATCTAAGATAGATTCATTAAAGTAGTCCAAGATTTTATCTAGTGTTTTTGGGCCTAATCCTTTG
>CAUSMY010000199.1:0-2929 GCA_963533015.1 uncultured Veillonella sp. | reverse complement strand
TTATGACCTGGCGTATGAAATGGAATCATACGCTGTTCTTTATATCGTTCCAAAGATTCCACAAAAGGAAGTCTATCTTGTCGCCACGTTTCTTTCATATATCACTCATGTATTCCTTATCTATATCACTTCAAACATATGATGTATGTCATCAATTATGTTCCATGCTACATATTATTGTACCCTACTCTGTCATGGCATTCAACAGTATCTACCATAGGAGTGACAATAAAAAAAGCTGTTACAGCCTGTAATATCTTACAAACTGTAACAGCTTTATATTATTTGCTATATTCTGCAACGTATTGAGCACCTGCTTTTACATAGTGTTCCATTGTGTTCGCCACTTGATATAAATCTTGACCAGTCATAGCGTTAATGTCTTGACCGCCCGTTGCACTATTGATAATTTGTGAAATTTCGTAACCACTATATCCTAGCACAGACAAGCGGTTGGATAAACTTTTAATTAAGCTCATTGCTAACCTCCATTTGTGTAGTAACTTTTGAATTCATTTCCTCAACGAGGATCCTTCTGTGGTCGGGTTTAACCACCATAGCCAAATATCCGTTATACGTATATGAAAGTTTGCATCTACACTTCCTATACATTGTATATACAGCATCGGCCTATTTAACTATGTTAGAAATCATTATAACGATATATTTCGATATTGTCAAGTTAATTCTATAGAAAATTTACATAAATAGAAAAAAATCGGCCCCAAAGGGGCCGATTTTTCATACTAACTTGTAATCAAAAGCGATTAGCTAATTAAAACCTGTAGTACTATCGAACGCACAACTATTTTCGATTTTTGGCTGCTAACGTAGCTAACATAGCTTCCTCAGTACGACGTCGTACTGCATCTACTAATGGTTTGACTTCTAAAAACTCAGCATCCGTCAAACGGAATGTACGTCCTTTACGTTCAAATAAGGATTTTTTGCGACCTGCACCAGCCCGCTTGCCGCCCCAATTATTACCTTTCATGATAATGCCTCCCTCACAATAAGTAAAAATAAAGACGATTCACATAAAATACTAATTATACTGCTCTAAACTTAGTATATACTTTTATTCTCATAATTTCAAGATGAAATAGTACATATAGTGAATTTATTTGATTGAATTCTTTCATCAATTGAAAGATAGTCTGCATATCGATGAAAATGCACAAATTACACACGATTTGCACATAATAAAAACCAAGATAGAACATAATCCTCCATCTTGGTTTACTATTAACGAGGTCGTCCTTTTTTAGGATTGTACAAATTCATCCCTTTATCGAGACCTACTTCTACGCAACCCAATACGGCTTTCACCATATCCTTGACGCCTTTTTGTACAGAACTTTGTTGTTCCTCTGGAAAACGAGCCAATACATGATCTACTACCGTCCACTCAGGTAACGGGCGACCTATGCCAAATCGGAAATGCGGAAATGCATCGGTCCCTAAATGACTTATGATCGATTTAATACCATTATGACCGCCTGCACTACCATTTTGGCGAATTCGCAATTTTCCAACTGGAAGATCCATGTCATCATAAATGACAAATACATCTTCTGGACTCAATTTATAATAGCGCATCAATGGACCTACTGATTCACCACTCAAATTCATATACGTTTGTGGTTTCACTAATAGTACCTTTTCACCCTCGATTGTACAAGAGCAAATTTCCGCTTTATAATCTTCTCGCCATGGCGTATGACTTACTCCATCCGCAATAGCATCGATCACCATGAATCCAATATTATGACGAGTTCCTTCATAGTCTCTACCAGGATTTCCTAGTCCAACTAATAATTTCATCTTATTTATCAAACAAAGAGCTTACTGACTCTTCTTGAAATATACGCAAAATCGCTTCTCCTAGTAGCGGAGCTACGGATAAAATCGTAATATTTGGTAAACGGCATGGTTCTGGAATATCGATTGTATTTGTTACAATTAACTCTTTAATGTTGGAGTTTGCAATACGCTCACATGCTGGATCTGTTAATACTGCATGTGTTACACAAGCTGTAACAGATTTAGCACCAAACTCTTGCAATGCTTTCGCACCTTCTACAAGAGATCCTGCTGTATCTACGATATCGTCGATGATGATACAGTTTTTACCTTGTACATCACCAATTAGGTTCATAACTTTTGCAACACCTGGTTGTGGACGTTTTTTCTCGATAATGGCAATTGGTGCACCAATACGATCTGCTAAATCACGGGCACGTGTTACGCCACCAAGGTCTGGAGATACGACGATGACATCTTCCATTTTCTTTTCATTAATATAGTTAGCAATAATGGATGCACCCATCAAATGATCTACTGGCACATCAAAGAAACCTTGAATTTGACCTGCATGAAGATCTACTGTTACAAGGCGAGTTACACCAGATGTTTGTAGTAAATCTGCCATTAATTTTGCTGTAATTGGCTCTCTACCACGAGTTTTTCTATCTTGGCGAGCATATCCATAATATGGTACAACGGCTGTGATATGACGAGCTGATGCACGTTTTAAAGCATCCGCCATGATAAATAATTCAACCACATTATCATTCACAGGATAGCTAGTTGGCTGTACGATAAATACATCTTTACCACGTACACTTTCATCAATCATGACTTGTATTTCCCCATTGTTAAAGCGCCCTACGAATGCTTCTCCTAATGGAAGGTCCAAATAATCACAAATTTCTTTGGCTAACGCTGGATTTGCATTGCCTGTAAAAACTTTGAGTCGTTTACCATCTTCTAATGCCATGTCATTACTCCTCTAAAACAATTGACTTACAATTTGATGCACAAAGGCTCTACTTCTATTGTACTTCATTTTCTCAATTTTGTGTAATATATTTTATCAAAAATTCTAGTACCCTATTATTTTTTGAAAGTATCCGCTGTTACCCAGTTT
>CAUSMY010000198.1:0-2938 GCA_963533015.1 uncultured Veillonella sp. | reverse complement strand
AAAGAAGGACATATTTTGATTGACTCTAAACCATATAGTCTCGATGATGCACGTAGCTATATCAGTAGCAAAGTGGGTGAAAATCCCAATACAGCGGTACTATTGCAAGCAGATAAAAATACGCAACATGGATTCGTGGTTGCCATTATGGATATGCTAAAAACTATTGGGGTTAAGAAGTTCTCAATTGCGGCTAGCTAGAAAGGATGAAGCATGGAACAATTTATTTCCTGGAAGAAATCCTACTTGATTTCCATTTTGATCCACCTTCTATTAGCAGTTGTACTAGGCCTTGCATTGGTATCAGTTGTGGAACACAAACAAACTGAAAATGCCTTTGAAATTGATATGTCCATATCCGATGACTTGAAAGCTTCTGCCGGTGGCGGTGGCGGTGGTGGTGGTGGAGTATCCTTCCCACAACCACTCTCACAAGAAGTTGTACAAGCGAAAGTGCAAGCAGCACAACAAAGCATTTCATCTCCAGTACCAGTAGAAGATGCAGTGAATGTGCCTACTTCTACATCCACTTCTGCCACAGGTAGTAGTGATGGTACTTCGAGTAATCAAGGCACTGGTGGTGGATCTGGTGGCGGTAATGGCACTGGAAACGGTACTGGTGATGGAGATGGTACAGGCTCTGGTAGTGGAGGCGGATCGGGCTCTGGTAGCGGCGGTGGCAATGGAGATGGTGTAGGTACTACATCTGGTAATGCTCCGTTTGACTGGGCAGGATTCGTGGCCACAGTACAAGCTAGGGCACAAGGTTCTTACCCTCCAATGGCAATCAAACGTAACCTAGAAGGTAGCGTAAGTGTTAGTGTAACCATTGATGCTAGTGGTAACATCATATCTGTTTCTGCAGGCGGTGGACCAGGTATTTTGAATAGTCATACACAAGATGTTGTCTATGGTATAGGCAATTATCCAAATGGTAGTGGCGAAACAGTATCAAACTCGTTCACGGTGTATTACACATTGAACGGTGAATAGTGCAAATGCACAAGAAATAATTCAGGAGAAATTATGGATTTAAAAGCTTTATTTGACTCCATGTCGGAGGAACAACGTAATATACAATTAGGCTTTGACACGGCAACGCCGTTAACACACGCATTTACAAGTAAGCGTGCGGTTCATGCAGGCCTTAGTGGTCGTCCTTTAGAAAAGGAAGAGGCCCAACGCGTATGGAATGAATTAATGCAACAACCCCCTACGCCAGGTCAAATGCAAACAGCCTATATTCATATCCCTTTCTGCCAAACGAAGTGTACATATTGCGGATTCTATCAACATGCTACAAATCAAGATGCAGAAGATAGATATGTGGATATGCTATTGAAAGAAATTCAAATGGCAGCAGATCAACCTCGTTTCCGTGATGGATTGATTCACACAATCTTTATCGGTGGAGGTACACCAACATCGCTATCTGCTCATAATGCAAAACGCATGTTGGCTGCAATCCAAGAATATTTCCCATTGGCTAATGACTATGAATTAACATTAGAAGGTCGTATTCATGACCTGGTGCCAGAAAAAATGGATGTATGGATGAGCCATGGTGTCAACCGTATGTCCTTAGGAGTACAGTCTTTCCATACTCATGTACGTCGTCAATTGGGTCGTTTAGATGATCAAGATACAGTATTGTCTCGATTGGAACAATTAAAGGCATACCAACAATGTTCTGTAATCGTAGATTTAATCTATGGATTGCCAGATCAAACGATGGACGTATGGATGGAAGATTTAAAACTTCTTGAACAATCCGCAGCAGATGGCATGGACTTGTATCAATTAAATGTCTTTGAAAATAGTGATTTACAAAGCTTAATTGAACGCGGTAAAGTGAGCCCAGCAGCTACCACTAAAGAACAAGCGTTAATGTATGAAGCAGCTGTCAAATATTTAATGAAACGTGATTTCACACGTTTGAGTGCAGCCCACTGGAGTCGTGCTCCACGTGAACGCTCTATGTACAATACAATGGCGAAAGCTGGATACCCAATGTATCCATTTGGCTGTGGTGCCGGTGGCAACTTAGGCGGATATATGACAATGTTACACCGTGTATTACCTCCATATGAAGCTCTTGTAGAAGAAGGTAAAAAACCATTTATGGTTCTTATGAAACAATCTGAGCTACAAGAATTCTCAAATTACGTAATCAGTTCCTTAGAAAGAGGCGTTCTTAATTTAGATGCTTTGATCGAAATGGATCCAAAATTAGAAGACTTACGTTGGTTACTTGATACTTGGGTAACACGTGGTCTGATGGAATACAATGGCGTGTTGTATCGTTTAACAACTGCTGGTGGATTCTGGCATGTAAATATTACGCAAACTGTCATTGAATGTGTTCAATACATCTTAACAGGTGAAAGTACGTTATTACATGAAAATATTGCTGCACAAAATCATGGCGGCAAACCTAAAGATCATCCACATGTAGGTGGACATCCTGAAGGTGTTCCAAAGGGGGGACATCCAGCAGGCGTACCTGAACATCCACATGGAGCAGGTGGGCATCCAGCAGGCATCCCAAAAGGACATCCGGAAGGAGTTCCGATGGGCGGACATCCAGCAGGTATCCCAAAAGGACATCCAGGGGATGTTGAAACTACGCGTGCCCATGGTACGGTAGGTCATAGCCCATTTAAGAAAAATATTTAGGTAGTATCTATTACAGGTGAACTCCTACACACCTTACCAAACCAAAATATATAGTTTCCTGTAATAGTTCTATAGCCACCTTTTTGGTGGAGTCAGGTATACCAAGATCAAAGTTGACAAGACTGCTATCATACGTTGATACGTTTAAAATCACTTGTTTATGTGCAGTGTCCGTAGGCTTTGCCTACGGACGTATATCTGATATACATTGTGTATATTTGTATCCAAGGATACCGATATATAATGATTTAATTAGTATATT
>CAUSMY010000197.1:0-2956 GCA_963533015.1 uncultured Veillonella sp. | reverse complement strand
CTATCAACAAGCTAGCCTAACCTTACCAACTATGCCAGCACTCACGTTACCGTCACCAAAAGACATCGAGTATATAGATACCTTCCTCACCATGACAAAAGATGAGTTGTATCACTGGATGCAGCAGTTACAATTAGCCATGACTATAGATGACATGCTGTTCGTACAGGCTTACTTTCAAAAGGAACAACGACCTCCTAGTATCACCGAAATTCGAGTCTTGGATACGTATTGGTCTGATCACTGTCGGCATAGTACATTTCTAACAAATCTCACGAACATTACATTTGAACCATCGGATTTCACTTTACCAATACAAAGTACCTACAAAAGGTATATATCTACTCGAGAACAACTAGGCCTATCTCAAACAGATCCCACTCTAATGGACATGGCTACTATTGGTATGAAAGAGCTACAAGCCAAAGGATTGCTGAAGAATCTCGATAGCTCCGATGAAATCAATGCGTGTACAATTATTGTACCTGTAGACGTCGATGGCCATGAAGAGGAATGGTTGCTGTCTTTTAAAAACGAAACACACAATCATCCCACTGAAATTGAACCATTTGGTGGTGCTGCTACTTGTCTTGGTGGTTGTATCCGAGACCCCCTCAGCGGTCGTACCTATGTATACCAAGCGATGCGCATCACTGGCTCTGCCGACCCACTTACACCTCGTTCCTCTACACTACCTGGTAAATTACCGCAGTCTTATATTACTACCACAGCGGCTCGTGGTTTTTCTTCCTATGGCAATCAAATCGGAGTTCCAACTGGTGAAGTGCGAGAATATTACCACCCCGGCTACGAAGCCAAGCGCATGGAAGTAGGCGCTGTCATTGGGGCTGCTCCGCGCCATTCAGTGCGCCGTGAAAGCACCTCTCCTGGTGATATCATCATTCTCGTAGGAGGCAAAACAGGCCGTGACGGATGTGGCGGAGCTACAGGTTCTTCAAAATCACATACAGATCAATCACTCACACACTGTGGTGCGGAAGTGCAAAAAGGGAACCCTCTGACAGAGCGCAAATTACAACGACTATTTCGGAATCCCCAAGCATGTGCTTGCATCAAAAGATGCAATGATTTCGGCGCTGGTGGCGTCGCTGTTGCGATTGGTGAACTAGCGCCAAGTGTATACATTAATCTAGATAAGATTCCTACTAAATATCATGGATTAGATGGTACAGAACTAGCGATTTCTGAATCACAAGAGCGAATGGCTTGTGCTCTATCTCCTACAGATTGGCTTACATTCCAAAACCTCTGTAACCAAGAAAATATAGATGCCACCATCGTTGGACATGTAACAAATTCTGGCAAGCTTGTCATGATGTGGAACGGTACAAGAATCGTCAATATCCATCGTGACTTTTTAAATACTAATGGAGCTACACAACATGCCGTCGCTCATATTATGGCTCCTACTACTATAGAATGTTTGTCTATGTCAAAGGAGAGCTATATACCTCGACATCAGAATCATACGCATCCTCAGTCCTTAGCAACTCGTTTGCATCTAACACTCCAATCTTTGCTATCCGCTTCACAGCAGGGTCTTCAAGAACAGTTCGACTCCACCGTAGGAGGCAATACAGTGCTATTTCCTTTCAGTGGAGCCTACAAAAAAACTCCTGTCCAAGGCATGGTTGCCAAATTACCCGTCTTACAGGGCACGACGTCTACTACAAGCATCATGACCCATGGCTTTGATCCCTACTTATCTGAATGGAGCCCTTATCATGGAGCTCAATATGCAGTGTTGCTGAGCACAGCAAAATTGGCTGCCTTAGGAGGCGATATTCGTAAGGCCTATGTATCCTTTCAAGAGTATTTTGAAAAGCTCAAATCTCCAAATGCTTGGGGGAAGGTTGTGTCCGCTCTATTAGGGGCCTATGAAGCACAACATCAGTTGCAAATAGCTGCTATTGGCGGAAAGGATTCTATGAGTGGTTCTTTTATGGATTTATCTGTACCTCCTACACTGATTTCTTTCGCCGTTACAACAGAACATATTGAGCATATCGTATCGCCCCACTTTCACCAAGCTAATCATGCCATTATTTTAATGCATGTACCACAGCAGAAAGATGGCACACCTAATTGGGATGTATTCAAATCTCACTGTCATGAACTATATCAATTAAATCTGAATCACTCTATTTACAGTGCCTATGTAGTCGAGCAAGATGGGATTGGCCCTGCCACTGTAAAAGCATGCTTAGGTAATCGCTTAGGATGCCTATATGATGCGGAGGTTATAGAAGCACTAGGGCAATCCTTGATTACACCAATGTCTGGAGAAGATACCTTATTATATCCACTACGAGGGTCTTTACTCATAGAAGTAACTCCGACTGTAGCCGATACCCTCACTTCTAATCCCCATATATACAACATAGCTAGTACTATACAAACGCCACACCTTCTATCTAGGTAAACTATCCTGAATTTGCAGGACTTAGAAAACTCCTATGAAAGCACCTTACAACCTATATTTCCTATCTACGCAGATGCTAAAAATAACCAAAAATTAACCGATGCCAGTGCTCCAAGAAAAGATCATCTCTTCCCATCTTCCTTTGAACACATAAATTCCAAGTATGCGCCCTCTAACACTATATGGAATCGAAGATATCACTATCGTTCCCATGCTAAATTAACAGCTCCTAGGGTGCTCATTCCTGTCTTTCCAGGCACCAACTGCGAGTATGAAACAGCCCGTGCTTTTACTGCCTGTGGCGCTAAGGTAACAGAGATTGTAATTTGCAATCGCTCTTCCCAAGAATTAAGAGATTCTATTGCGCGTATAAAACAGGCTATCGACCAATCCCAAATCCTATGTTTCCCAGGGGGCTTTAGTGGCGGTGATGAACCAGCCGGTTCTGGGAAATTTATTGCCACTTGCTTTAGATATCCCTATTTACAAGAAGCATCAGAAAATTTACTGTAT
>CAUSMY010000196.1:0-2978 GCA_963533015.1 uncultured Veillonella sp. | reverse complement strand
AGCAAATAATAAAAATATTTGGGATGAATTATTTTATCATTAATTACTGTATAAAAAAGAGTGTCTACCGTCCAAAAAGGCTTATCATAATATCGAACTTTATCAATTGTGCCTTTTCTCCCAATCATTACTGTAGGCTTATCATATAAATGTTCAGTAGCATATCCCATTAATCCACCTGTGCCAAATATCGGAACACTTCCACTCTCTGACAGTACATTTTTTTGATTTTTACCATATTTAATCGTAGCAAGATCCTCAAAGCTATAAAACTTACACTTCATACCCAATAGCCCCCAGATTTTTTCTAATTTCGTCTTCTAATGCTCGTGACTGGTTAAACATATCAGAAAGCTCTGATGTTAATCTAGCCATTTTTTCTTCAAATGGTTCTCCATCATCTTCTTGCTCTTCTATGCCTACATATCGACCTGGGGTTAATATATAATCTTGCTTTGCCATATCTTCTATAGTGGCAATGGCAGAGAACCCTTTTTTCTCCTCCAATACACCATTTTGAAAGTCTTCAAAGGTTTTTGCTAATAAATCAATATCACCAAGTGTACCATCTTCTTGAACGCCTTCAGTAAAGTCTCTATGTTTCCGATCCACCATATAGCCCATTTTTCTAGCATCAATAAACAGAGTTTTTCCCTTCTGTTTCTTATTCTTAGTAATGAACCACAAAGTTACAGGTATTGTTACACTATAAAATAACTGTGTTGGTAACGCAACGATGCCTTCCACTAGATCATCCTCAATAATCCGTTTCCGTATTTCACCTTCTCCTAATGTCTGAGAGGATAGTGCCCCATTAGCAAGCACAAGACCTATTTTCCCATTTGGTGCTAAATGATGAATCATATGTTGTATCCACGCATAGTTTGCATTGCCTGCTGGTGGCATACCATATTTCCATCTAACATCTTCTTTTAATTTATCTGCCCCCCACTTAGATAGATTAAATGGAGGATTTGCCATAATAAAATCAGATTTTAATGATTGATGAAGATCATTAAAGAACGTATCGCTATGGTACGCCCCAAAATTGGCATCGATTCCGCGGATTGCCATATTCATTTTAGCCATTTTCCATGTATCTGCATTAGATTCTTGTCCATACACAGAGATACTACCACGATTATCACTATGAGCTTGCACAAACTTTTCACTTTGTACAAACATACCACCGCTACCACAGCAAGGGTCATATACTCGACAATTATTAAATGGTTTAAGTATGGAAACGATCGTTTTTACAATACTTGGTGGAGTATAAAATTCCCCACCTTTAGTTCCTTCATACGCCGCAAATTGAGCAATGCAATATTCATACGTTCTCCCTAATAAATCCTTACTCGCTTCGGTGCCATCCATTTTGACTTCATTCGTAAATAAATCTACTACTTCACCTAACACTCGTTTATCTAAATCCGGATTGCCGTAATTCTTAGGTAGTACATTTTTTAAGCTCATATTTTCTTTTTCAATTGCTCTCATTGCCTCATCAAGAACCGTTCCAATCTCTGGAGTATGTGCTGCAGAGGCAATCTTACTCCATCGAGCTTCTTCCGGTACAAAGAAGATGTTTTCTTCTGCATAAGCATCTCTATCATCTTCGAATCCATCTCCTTCTGCTACTAACTCATCATATCTTTTTTCAAAAGCGCTTGAGATATAACGAAGAAATATAAGACCAACTATCACCTTTCTATATTCAGCCGCTGGAATATGCCCCCAAAGAATACAAGCTGCATCCCATATTTGTTTTTCAAACCCTATATTCACATTTGTTTTTTTTGCCATTACTATACTCCGCTTCATTTAACCATACAGCTTCAATCTTATACAGATACATCTAGTCAGAAATTATATACACCATATACTTCGACTACTATTCAAGTTTTGCTTGTATTATATATACTTTCTGCTAAATATCATATTACTTACTCTATATTATAATATGCTATCCAAGGATTTTCCAACTATTTCATCCCCCTAAACACGCCTATGTAATTGTTTACATTAAAATATCATATACAACGACATTTCTAATATATAAACCTAACTTATACCGATATTTTTATTGGTATAAGCCTTTCAATCAAATAATACTGATATCTCACACTATATCTAATACAACACAAAAGCCAGCAGAACCTAAATTCTGCTGGCTTTCAATATATCTATTTTATTCCCACTCAATGGTTGCTGGTGGTTTACTTGTAATATCGTACACGATACGGTTAATGTGATTCACTTCGTTCACGATACGGCGAGAGATAGTATCCAATACATCGTAAGGGATACGCGCCCAATCAGCTGTCATGAAGTCAGTTGTAGTGACCCCACGCAAGGCCAATGTGTAATCGTAAGTACGGAAGTCACCCATAACACCTACTGTACGTGTGCTTGTTAACACAGCAAAGTATTGGTTGATGGAACGATCTAAACCAGCTTTTGCGATTTCGTCACGGAAAATGTAGTCCGCATCACGCAATACATCTAGCTTATCTTTCGTTACTTCCCCCATCACACGAATCGCAAGACCTGGGCCTGGGAATGGTTGACGCCATACTAGGTAATCTGCCAAACCAAGTTCTGCCCCTAATTGACGCACTTCGTCTTTGAACAAGTTGCGAAGTGGTTCGATTAAACCTTTGAAATCTACTACTGCAGGTAAACCACCTACATTGTGGTGAGATTTAATTACTTCTGCTTCGCCAGTACCAGATTCAATTACGTCTGGGTAAATCGTACCTTGTGCTAAGTAATCAACGGAGCCAATTTTGCGCCCTTCGTCTTCGAAGACACGAATAAATTCTTCTCCGATAGCTTTACGTTTTGCTTCTGGATCTTCAAGACCTGCCAATTTTGTCAAGAAACGTTCTTCTGCATCCACACGAATGAAGTGCATACCAGAATCTTTGAATGCCGCTTCTACTTCATCACCTTCGTTTTTACGCATCAAACCATGG
>CAUSMY010000195.1:0-2979 GCA_963533015.1 uncultured Veillonella sp. | reverse complement strand
CCTGCAGTCCAACCTTCACCTGCTTCGCCGCGGCTTTCATAACGAGCGTATTCACCACCAACCCAAACTTTATTGTGTGGACCGAATTTTGTATCTACCGCAGCACCGAAATAGTTTTCAGAGTCAAAACCATGGTATTGAACATAGTAAGTTTTTGCATCAACATATTTACCCAATTTTGCATTTACTTGGTAAGAAGTTACTACTGGAGCTTTATCGCCTCCCAATACTTCTTCATCTAAATCGCCATCTAATGTATGACCATATGCAACAGTTGCATTTAATGTATCTTTACCAACAGTTGCTTGCGCACCTTCAAATGTTCCATCATAAGTAAGACCGCTACCGATCACTAAATCTTGACGACCTACTGTAGCTGTAGCATATTTACCAAAGTTATGTTGAACATATACTTGATCTACAGTTGTTTCAGGATTGCCTGCTGCACCAAATTCTTTATCGCCAGCTGCTAGACGAACTACTGCTTTAGTATTGTCATTTACAGTTGCTTCGAATTGTACACGTGCACGGTAGTCGAATTTAGAACGTTTAGGGGATGTAGTGTCTTCATCATTCACATAAAGATTTTCTTCTGTATGAGAACCTTGGTAACGAAGACGAGCATCACCAGTGAATGCAAAGTTACCCACTTTGTTTTCCAATGTGGAAACACGTACGCCTAAGTTATTCAACTCAGCGGAGAATTCGTTAGCTAAACGATTGATGATAGCATTTTGTTCAGCGTCAACTTGACCTTGACGAGTCATAGCTTTTGCTACCATTTGAGCCATTTCGTAACGAGTAATGTTATTTTGGCCTTTGAAAGTGCCGTCTGGGTAGCCATTAACTACGCCTTGAGAAGCCAATTGAGCTACTGCTTGGTATGCCCAATCTTGTGGAGTTACATCAGAGAATGGGTTAGCTGCGAATGCAGAAGTCACACCCAATACTGCTGTTGCTGCAAGTACTGCTAAATGTTTTTTCATGATAATTACCTCTCAATGAAAATAAAAAATAACCTAATATCCCTAGGATAGACTAATGATATTGGTTACTTTCTCATCGAGTTATATAAGAGTGTCCATGTTTCCTCTTTTTGTTCAACTTTGATTTCGCCAATACCTTTACTATATCCACCCAGATATTTACTTTATGGTACCATACTATCTAGTGAATTGCAAATAATATTTATTTTTCTCTATATCCTAGAATCCTTGTTATACATAGGGTTCCTATCAACTCTTTATCCTATGTAAAGCAAAAAAGAACCCCCGAAGGAGTTCTTTTTTTGATCCACTACCGCCTTAGAATTTGTAGTTGATTTCTGTACGAACAAAGTTAGGTACTTCATGACCTTGTTTATCTTTGGAATCAATTGTTGCATACGCAGCTAAACCAACATTGTTAGCAATCGCATACTTACCACTTACCATCCAAGCTTTATAGTTTTGAGTGAATGGTGTTACAAATGTTGTGGAGAAGATTGGTGCATATGTATCATAGTTAAAGTATTGTACTTTAGCCATCCATGTACCTGCTTTAGCCATGTTGTAATGACCATAGGATAAGCCCGCTGCCCAAGCATTCGAATGTTTAATGTCTTTGAATCGAGCAAATTCGCCTTCTACTTTCACATCTTTACCTACCATAGCATCTGCATGGAATCCATAAGAATCAAGGCTATCACCTACTGTTGGGCGATCTTCCATTGGAACACCAACGAAAGCACCTAATACATTTGCTTGGCCTTCTAACATAGCATCTACTTGATGACCATTTACTTTTGTATAGAAACCACCTACATTCACAGGGCCAACTTTACCATTTAATTGTAATACAGTTAATTCAGGACTTGCTTTACCGTCCTCACCCATAATGGATGCTGTAAAACGTTGTGCTGGATGCATTACCGTTTCTTTTTTGTCTGTATCTTTTACAACTACTTCAGAAGTCATACCTTTCACAGCATTGAATCCTAAGCCAGCTGCATAACCATATGTAATACCTGCATTCAATGCATCTGTACCTACTGTGGCAGTGACACCGTCAAAGGTATCATCATATGTCATACCTGCACCAAAAGCAACATCATGACGACCAGCAGTTACAGTAGCATATTTACCGAAGTTATGTTGTACGTATGCAGTATCTACTGTTACATTTGTGCTATCTGCACTACCAAATTCTTTATCGGCTGCTACTACGCGGATACCTGCTTTTGTATCCTTGTTTACTGTGGCATCAAAGTTGATACGTGCACGGTAGTCGAATTTAGAACGATCTAACATGCTTGCATTTTTGAATAAACCAGTAGTAGCTTTATCTAATGCCATAGTTTCATCAGCTAATTTTTTTTCTGCTGCTGCTACTTTTTCAGTTTTCTCTTTTTTATCTGTCTCAGTGGCTTTTGATAATTCATCTTTAGCTGTAGCCAATGCTTTTTTTGCAGCTGCTACATTTGTTTCATGATCTTCAATAACTTTTAAGTTTGCTTTAACTGCTTCTTTTTCTTTAGTTAATGCTTCACCTGTTAAGCCAGCACCATCGCGAACTGCAATGTTATATACATCCCCATCTAATTGTCTATAGCGCAAACGAGCATCACCTGTGAATTTAAAGTTGCCTACTTTGTTTTCCAATGTGGAAACACGTACGCCTAAGTTATTTAATTCTGCGGAGAATTCGTTAGCTAAACGGTTGATAATCGCATTTTGTTCAGCGTCAACTTGACCTTGACGAGTCATTGCTTTTGCAACCATTTGAGCCATTTCATAGCGAGTGATGTTGTGTTGTCCTTGGAATGTGCCATCTGGGTACCCATTCACGATACCTTGGGATGCTAATTGAGCTACGGCTTGGTACGCCCAATCTTGTGGTGTCACATCAGAGAAAGGATTTGCTGCAAATGCTGAAGTTACACCCAATACTGCTGTTGCTGCTAATACTGCTAAAAGTTTTTTCATGATACTCCTCCTTTTC
>CAUSMY010000194.1:0-2987 GCA_963533015.1 uncultured Veillonella sp. | reverse complement strand
ATACACCAAGCCAAGGATTGAGGATGAAGTGAGGGGCTTGTAACATTGCTTCCATTTCAGCTAACTGTAGTTCCATGGCATCAATTTCGTTTAGGTACACCGTCAATGGATGATGCTCAGGATATTCATTGTTAGCACGGATTAAAATTCCATCGAATAGTTCTAATAAATCATCCATACGATGAGTAATCTCTTCATCTGTGTAAGACCCTTTTAATTGTTGCTCACCATATGCAAATTCATCAGGCGTACATGTGCCGATTTTTTCTTTTAATAAAGTGCGTGCTGTTTCTAAATCTAAGGTTCCGCTTAGAAAACGATCTTTAATGTCAATCATGACTTCCATTCTGTCATTACCAGTTAGGCCGAGGGCTTGTTTCATTGTATCCATAGTTATCTCCTTTTTTACTGCATTTGTATGTAATGCATATAGTTAGTAGAAAAGATATATCTGCTAAGTATATATCTATAGATCAGAAGAGGTAGGACATGCTACCAGTCGAATTACTTTCATGTTATGTACTAAGTATAATCTAAATAAAAATAATTTTCAGTTGCTGAGGATACATATTTTGATATTCCATAGAAAAAAGCCTGCACCATTGAGGGACAGGCTTTTGTTATTTATTTTGTACGATTTGATACGGTATACATAGCTAGAGCTACCCAGATGAAAGAAAAGGCAATGATTTTATTAGTATCAAAACTTTCACCGAAATAGAAAATGGCTAACAATAAAGCGATGGTGGGTGATACATATTGTAAAAATCCTAAGAGGTTCAATGGCAATAAACGAGCTCCATAACTAAATAATACAAGTGGAGCTGATGTGGTAAGACCAGAGATCACGAATAATAGGGCCGTATATGTATCATGTTGGAAGAAACTCCAGGAACTAGGATCAATATACAGGGTATATGCTAGCGCTAATGGTGTAATCAACCAGGCCTCAAAAGCAATACTCGTGAAAGGATGAATCATCAGCTTTTTCTTAACGACTCCATATAAACCAAAAGTGATTGCTAATTCTAGGGCAATATCGGGTATAGTACCTAATTGGAAGGTGAGGAATAGAATGCCTACCGTGGCAAGGCCTACACTACACCATTGTATACCAGATAAACGTTCTTTAAAGATAAATACGCCAAGAACTACATTTAACAGCGGGTTGATATAATATCCAAAACTAGTGTCCATAACGCGATTGTTTGCGATAGCCCATATGTAAATTCCCCAGTTGAAAGCAATTAAGATGGCGGCGAGTACTAAGAGGCCTACTTGTGATAGATGGGTTCGTAAATGATCACAGTCTATTTTAAATTGTGTATAGTTCATGCCGATAGCAACGAATGACATGAATACGGCAGACCAAATAATGCGATGTGCTAGCACACTCATAGGTGCTATATGATGCAAGAGGGCCCAAAATAAGGGGAGAAGCCCCCAAATAATATAACAGCTGAGGCCTGTGACTAGGCCTTTTTTATTGATAGGTTCCATTGATACCTCCGAGTGAAATACAGATATATCAGAGTATTTGTTTATTATGATATACATTTATGAGTACTAAAACATATTAACATAGAATGAAGGAATGCTCTAGGAAAATCTGAAAAGAAACATCGTAGTTATATAGATTAACATAACGAAATGAATATATTATTAGAAAGTAAAAATATATAGAATCATAGAAAAAATAAATATGAAATATAGTTATATTTGAAAAATGCATTGTAAAATGAAAACGTTATGAAGTATAATTGTGACTAGTGTATTATTATGTATTGAAAGCAATGCATGTATATCAATTCGTATGGGCGTACGAAAGCTTTGGAGGTATATTCATGAAAGTAACAAGTAAACGTATTTCTGCAGCATTGTTAGCTTGTGTAGCATTAACTACATTCAGTGGTGTACAAGCAGCATTTGATGAAAATTTAGACAATTATCAGTTGGATACTAAGGTAGTAAAAGGAGATCGTTCTAAAGACCAATTTGGTAACACAGTGACAGAACAATCCTATTATCGTACTGGCGGTGACGTAAAAGTCATCACTCGTGAGGAAATTGAAAAACGTCATTATTCTGACTTAACAGAAGCTATTAAGCGTATTCCAGGGGTTACATTCCAAAATCCGGGATATCGTGGTGGTGAATATGGATACCAATTCTTTAATAATGGTATCTCTATCAATGGTGACACTCGTGTTATCGTACTAGTAGATGGCCGTCGTGTAGATAACTCTACAAGTACACGTATCGCAGGTAGAAGTGCAACAGGTAGTAAATCTACGGGTGTTAACTTAGACCAAGTGACGAACATTAATGCAGTAGATAAAATTGAGGTTATTAAAGGACCAGGTGCCTCTGCGTATGGTTCTGATGCGACTGGTGGTGTCATCAATATCATCACTCGCAAAGGTGAGAATAACAATCAAGGAACGTTTGATGTATCAGCAGGATCTTGGGGTAAACGTAACTATAGCTTTACGTACTCTGGGAGTGCTGCAGATGATAACTCCTTCCATTACTTTATTGGTTTAAATAGTGTTAAATCTGATGATACAAAATATGTAGATGGACATACCGGTGAAACAGGTACATTAGGTGGTTCTCGTTTTGATGAAAGAGGAGCTAATGTACGCATTGATAAAGACTTCGGTAATACCAATCGATTGACAATTTCTATCAATCATAAACAAGGTAAAGACGGCTATCCAATTTCCACACCAAATTTACAATATTGGAATACAAAAGATTGGAATCGTATTATCTTTGCAGCTGATGTAGGAACATTAGATGAAAAAGGTATGTTAAAACCAAAATCAACTACATCAGGTAATGTAGCAAACCCTGGCTACCATAACTTATTTGCCCTAGATGGACTTGTGTATAACTCCTTTAGTAAGTTTAAACATAATGATGTAGACGTAAAATACACATTTGACCGTCAATCCGACATGGAAAGTTTTGTACGTTTCTACAGT
>CAUSMY010000193.1:0-3004 GCA_963533015.1 uncultured Veillonella sp. | reverse complement strand
TTCTTTTAAAAAACTGTATTGTTGAAGGTGTAATATCGAATTTAAAAAAGCATTATTCTACAGGACATTATTATTTTTCTTTGATTGATGATACGGGATCTATTGATATGGCTTTATGGCGTGGAAAAGCGCAACAACGAGGCTTAGTAGATACGTTAGAAAATGGAGTATTAGTTCAAGTCCGTGGGAATGTGAGCTATTATTCAAAAACAGGTCGGATTAGTGTTATCTGTGAAGATATAAAAGTAGGTACAAAAAGTAGTTACCAAATTGCCTATGAAAAACTAAAGCATTAGCGTTAGGCTATTTTGATGAAAAATATAAGAAGCCATTACCTCCCTTACCGAGCTGTATAGGTGTTGTTACTTCTGCATCTGGTGCCGTCATACATGATATTTTACATGTAGCGAAACAAAGAAACCCTCTTGTATCGTTTAAGGTTTTTAATGTTCCCGTACAAGGAGATAGTGCTGGCCCTATCATAGCTAAAGGGGTAGCGTTGGCTGATGCGGATCCTGATGTGGATCTTATTATTGTAGGTCGTGGTGGTGGATCTATGGAAGACTTGTGGTGTTTTAATGATAGAACACTTGTAGAGTCTATATTTCATTGCCATACTCCTGTTGTATCTGCTGTCGGACATGAAGTAGATTATACGCTATGTGATTTTGTCTCTGACAAACGTGGTGCTACGCCAAGTCACGCGGCAGAATTGTCTATCTATCCATTGGATGAGTTGAAGGAAGAAGTAGCACAAAAACTTGATTTTATCGAAAATACCATTCGCTATCGCATTCAAAAGGAACGGCAGTTATTATTCTCTATTAGTAATCGTAGTATTACTATGCCAGCATTAACTCTATTGCACCAGCAAAATACTATATTACAAAAGTTTGAACATAGGCTACATAGTCAGATGCAAAAGAGACTGCAAGAAGAGAATAGTCGATTAGGCATGCTTGCTACACAATTAGAGGGTAAAAATCCCCTTTCAAAGGTAGTAAAAGGATTTGCAAAAGTGGATATACATAACGTACCTTTACAGTCGATTCAACATGTACATATAGGAGATACCATAGAGGTACATATACAAGATGGATCGATAAAAGCGACGGTACAGGAGGTAATAGATCGTGGCTAAATCAATTAAAAGTTATGAAAAAAAATATACAGCTTTAGAAGAGCTAGTTCAAAAATTAGATGATGATTCTTTGTCTATGCACGAATTATTAGATACCTATAAAAAAGGATTAACATTAGTAAAAGAATGTTCCGACCTATTGAATGTTGTAGAAGAAGAAGTACAACAAATTATAGAAACTGTACAAGTTGATATGAAATAGGCGACAAAGCAGAATTTTTTAGGTATAATAGATATAGAATAATTATACAAACTGTACTACCTTTCAAAATGATGAGGATACGATGTTAAAAGAATATTTACAAAACAGTAAAGCGGAAATAGAAGCATATTTATCTACGTTATTAGAATCACCTAATAGAGAATATGCACGTCTATATGAAAGCATGAAATACAGCCTACTAATGGGAGGTAAACGAATTAGACCCATTATAACAAAGGCTGTTATAGAAGCTCTGGGAGGAACTTGGGAATCCTACAAAGATGTGATTTGTGCCATAGAATTGATACACACCTATTCGTTAATTCATGATGATCTTCCAGCTATGGATAATGATGATTTTCGTCGTGGAAAGCCAACAAATCACCGCGTCTACGGAGATGGTATGGCTGTATTGGCTGGTGACGGACTATTAACATATGCATTTGAGTTAGTGTCAAATCATTCCAGCTTGCGCCCAGATCAAGTGGTGTCAATCATACGATCATTGGCAAAAGGCGCTGGACCTAGTGGCATGGTAGGAGGACAATCCTTTGATTTAGAATCGGAAGGAAAATGTTTACCACTTGAAGAACTTGTTGTCTTACATAAGGGAAAAACAGGCGCTTTATTTAGTACAGCCGTTGAAATTGGTTTGATTGTGATGGATGCAAATTCTCATATAGCAACATCATATTTACAGTATGCGGATTATTTAGGTTTATTATTCCAAATTACTGATGATATTTTAGATGTTGTGGGTACACAAGAAGAGCTAGGTAAAACACCAGGTAGTGATGAGCGACAACATAAAGCAACCTATGTCTCTATTCTTGGTTTAGAAGAAGCAAAAACTAGAGCATCGGAAGTGGCAAGTAAAGCAAAAGCTGAGTTAGAAGCATCTAATCAATATTCTCCTGTATTAGAAGGTTTAATTCAGTATCTAATGGACCGCACACAATAGGAGAGTAGCATGAGTCAAAAAGAACGCCTTGATGTAGTACTAGTACAAAGAGGTTTATTTGAAAGCCGAGAAAAAGCCAAAGCAGCTATTATGGCAGGACTTATCTTTTCAGGTACTCAACGCTTAGATAAGGCTGGTACCAAAGTAGATGTAGGGATGTCCTTAGAGGTGAAAGGAAATACCCTCAAATACGTAAGTCGCGGCGGTTTAAAACTAGAAAAAGCATTAGAACTATATCCTATTGACTTAACAAATGCAGTGATGGTTGATATAGGTGCATCTACAGGTGGCTTTACAGACTGTGCATTACAAAATGGTGCTGTAAAAGTATTTGCTATTGATGTAGGATATAACCAATTAGCATGGAAATTGCGTCAAGATTCACGTGTTATCAACATGGAAAAACAAAATATACGTACTGTTACTCCTGTTCAGTTAGGAGAATTAAGTGATTTTATTTCCATTGATGTTGCTTTTATTTCATTAGATAAAGTCTTGCCTGTAGCCACTACTCTATTAAAGGATACTGGTTCTTTAGTAGCTTTGATTAAACCACAATTTGAAGCTGGCCGAGAACTTGTTGGAAAAGGTGGTATCGTTCGAGAAAAATCGACTCACGAGCTAGTACTTCATCGCATATTGGAAGTAGCACACGACTGTGGACTGTATGTACATGGCTTAACATATTCTCCTATTAAGG
>CAUSMY010000192.1:0-3021 GCA_963533015.1 uncultured Veillonella sp. | reverse complement strand
ATGATATCATCGTGGCACCAATCCGTTTAATTACCCTTGATGACCCATGCCCTAAATGTGAGGGTCAACTTCGCATCGACAAAGGTATTGAAGTTGGTCAAGTATTCAAATTAGGTACTAAGTATTCTGAATCTATGAATGCCACTGTATTGAACCAAGGTGGTCGTCCAACGCCATTCCAAATGGGTTGTTATGGTATCGGTGTAGGCCGTACATTGGCGGCTGCTATTGAACAAAGCTATGATGAAAATGGTATCATCTGGCCAGTAGCAATTGCTCCATTCGAGGTTGTTATCGTTCCAATTAATGCGAAAGATGAAGCCTTGATGGAAGTGAGCGATCGCTTGTATAAAGAGATGAAACAAGCTGGCGTTGATGTCTTATTTGATGATCGTAAGGATCGTGCAGGTGTTAAATTTAAAGATGCTGACCTCATCGGCTATCCTGTACGTATTACGGTAAGTAAAAATACCATCGAATCTGGTGAAGTGGAATTACGTGTACGCAAAGATGGTTCTACAAGCACGGTGAAAATTGATGAGGTAGCTACCTCTGTACAAGGATTACTTCGTTTATTAAAAGATGGTTATTCCATATAATCTATGATTATAGTATAAACTAAAAAGAGCTGTTCTATGCTTATATGCGTAGAATGGCTCTTTTGTGTCTATTGTCAGTAGATGTATCATAGACTTGTTGTAGTTATGGCAAAGAGTTATGATAAGTATGATAAGAGTATTTCCTTAAAAAATGGTTTTTTTTCAAATGAGGGGGATAATCGATTATTGGCTTAGTAGGATAAAATACATGCTAGAACTGGTTATCATGGAATATTAGAGCAATATAGGGGATAGAAAATTGATTCTAATAATTGATAAAAGTTTTCTATAGGTATATACTGTATACTATAGATTATATTGAGATAAAAATATAGGAGAAGAGAAAATGAGAGTGAAGAATAAAAAATTGCTACTATGTATCCTAGCTGCGTTACCACTAATCGCTAGGGGTGAAGATTATACAGTCAATACAGTGACTCGAAATGATTGGAAAACCATGGATATGATTTCTGTCGGCGATACATTAGCTAAGAATGGAGGGGCCATTACTGAAAATAGTGCTACGAATATTAAGTATGAATACAAATACTCTGATGGCACTATTTTGGGGACGAAAACTAAGTATGCATCTGGCGGTGATACAGTTAATGCAATTATCACAAATCGAAATATGACTGCTGCCAATGACATTCGAACAAAACCGACTACGGAAACGACAATAGCATCGGATGGGACGATTCATTTCATTCATGTAGACGATGGAACTCCCATAGATTGGCAAGATGGCATTCATGTATATAATTCGAATGGAAAATTAGTAGATCGGTCTGAAACGATATTAAACTTGGATGCTAATACTGATTTTAATATCAGAACACATGCACAATATAATGGTAGATACTATCCAATTTATAGTGTTGTAAAAGTAGTAGGAGAGGGAACAGGTAGTTATGTTACAAAACCAGTATCTACAGTGAACTTTCTTAAAAAAGTAAATCTGGATTCTCGTATTCAAACAGTAAATCCTGGGAACTTAAAATTTTATGAAAAACGAGTAAATCTCTTTTTTAACCAAACCAATCAAGGTGGAGAAAGTCATGTAGACTTTCATGATGATCTAACGATGAATACAGAGTCTACCACTGATAATTTAGATATTGCCGCTTTTCGGATTGAAAATAACGGAGAAAATCGCTATCGTACAATTTCCACAAGGGATAATATTGATCCAGAACAAGGTGCATCTACCATTACTTTTGATGGAAATGTAACAAGTACTATGTCTGGAAATACCAATACAGGTATGGAATTGGTATCAAACACGAACTATCATGGGGGCGTTCATGTAGAGGCAAAGGAAGGTAAGAGTTTTACATCAACTATTGTAAATAAATCGACGGCTAATACTAATAATATGCTTCAGATTAATACAGATACTAGGAACCATGGACTTAGCGTGTTTACTTTCAAAGGAAATTCTGATTTCATAACTAATACATCTAGTGGTACTACTTGGGGTATGTATATGAATGCAGATTCAAATGGCGAAAACCGATTGACTCTTGCTGGAGCAAAGAATAATATTTCTACAACAGGGAAAGATTACGTATATGGTATAGAGGTATCCGCTAGTATCAATGATGAGAGTGGAAAGGAATACAGTAACATAGGTAAAGGGAAAAATCTTTTAGCATTAGACCACACAACGGTTACAACAGAGTCCATTTCTACTGGTAGGCCATGGGTATTTGGCATTAAGTCCAGTGCTATCGACGGGGAAAATACCTTGCGATTACATGATAGTCATGTTAAGACAGCATCTAACTTTGCAGCTCGTAGTATAGATGTTAGAGATGAAAATAAAGGTATAACGCATATCGATCTAACTGGTACGAAAATCGATACTAAAGGTAGTTATGCGTATGGCATTAATCTATTGAGTTCAGATACAGCTGGCTCAGGTGAAAGCTCCATTCATTGGTCAGGCGATAATCAAATTCATACAGAGGCGGTTGTCAATGGATACGGTATTCGCATTGAGAAAGATAAAGCTAATACAGGCAATGGTACAACACTTTCATCTGATGCCGATTCTACATTGGCAATTAGAGTAGACACAGAGAAATCTGGTACTGGCATTTCACAAATACACCTCGATCCTAATAATAAAACGAATACTACCTTCAATGGTGATGTATCTATCACTATGCGCGGTAATGGACAATCTAAAGTAGCTGTGTTGGCAAAAACGGACGGTGAAGGTACTAGTGACACGTCATCAAATACTATTGCTTTCAACAAGAAATTAACTATTGATGAGAACCCAACAGATCCAGCTCTTATATCGTCAGGGGCGAACACGACTATTACTGTTTCAGGAAAAGATACCACAACGATTTTAGGTAATGTTTTTACAGCTAATAAAGGCACTGTGAATCTAAACCTATTAACAAAGGATTCC
>CAUSMY010000191.1:0-3023 GCA_963533015.1 uncultured Veillonella sp. | reverse complement strand
ACGGAATAGTTCACCAAATCCTGGAATTTCCTTATCCAGCATTGGCTGTACTGCCTCAATAGATACATCACGTTTAGCAATACCTGTACCACCAGTACTAATAATAATATCCGCATCTCCTACGTGCGTATCATATAGCCAAGCACGTACATCCTTATTGTGAGAATCATCTAACACTTGCACTGTTTCTCCATAGGAGCCGGTAAAAGCTTTTTGAATGGCTCCCTGAATTTCATCGATAGTATCTGTTACAATTTGACGAGATACCACTACAAATCCAGCTTCACGCGCTAACTCTTCAACACGAGCACCACCTTTATCTGTTTCTATCGTTCTTGTATCAGATACTGTAATGACCGCCACTGTCAGTGGTCGATCAGTAAATTCCATCATTGCCATATCTATATTCCCTTCTGTGCACGATTCTATATTATACATGTAATCAACACTCTGTATCTTACTTATCTGTATGGTAGCATATCTTCTGCTGTTACACTATAGCAAAAGTTACTGACTGAAAAATTCTTTCACCTCTTTTAACTTGCCCTTTGTGCAAGAAACATATAATTCATCCCCACATTCTAGCACTGTTGTCGCTACTGGTACCATAGCTTGTCCACCTCGATCAATGCTGACAATCATAGACCCTCTCGGCATTTCAATGTCTTTCAACATTTTTCCTGCATAAGGGCATACTACAGCTAAACGAGTTTGAAAAAATGTTTGCTCCTCCTCTACGCCTACAATTCCTTGGCTCATACGATATAACAGATTATCATAAATTGGCAACTCTTTCATAAATTCTGCCGTCAAGTAGGCAATGATAGCTACCGTTCCTACTTGGTATATACTATGAAAGCTATCTGTCATTTCTAGAACTAATAGTATAGATAATAAAGGTGTGCGCATAGATGCTGCTAGCATACCTGCCATTCCACAAATGATGAAGCTGCTACCAAACGCATTTGGAAGCATATGTACTTCCACAAGAATGCCATGTATCAGTGCACCCACTGCCGATCCAATAACAACCATCGGCAAGAATATACCTCCTTGTGCACCATTACCATAGCAAATAGATGTTAATATAATCTTACCTATAACAATATATAGCAGTACCTGTATTGTTTGTTGATGTTCTACCATCATCGTCACAACATCATTACCTCCACCGAGTAATAGTTGTGAATCCACTCCCAGTAGTGTTACTCCTAAAAAGGTCAAAGATATTTTCCATCCTCGAGAGATCTTCATTCTATCGTACAAAGATTTAACACCTATAATCATACGATTAAATATAATGCCAAAAAATCCAACACATACACCTAATATTAGTAATGTTGAGAAATATTCAATCGGTATACTCTCCATAACGGTAAAGCCAAGAGAAGGCGTAAGTCCAAACACTAATGAAGTAATTAAGTTTGAAGCAATAGTTGCCGAAAATGTAGGAATAATTAATTTAGGATAAAAGCTTTTATGAACCTCTTCAAAAGCAAAAATAGCGCCCGATACAGGTGCACTAAAAGCCGCTGTTAATCCTGCTGCAGCGCCTGCCGAGGTTAAAATACGTTCTTCTCTAAGAGAGCTACCAAACCATTTAGACAATAGTTTTCCCGTGGCTCCACCTAATTGTACGGAAGGCCCCTCTCGCCCTACTGAAAATCCAACAATACCAGTAAAAGCGCCACCAAAAAATTTAGAGACTAATGTGGGAAAAGGCTTCATATTAAAAATCCCTTTCATCTCCCCTTCTATTTGAGGTATACCAGATCCCCCGGACAAAGGAGCCCACCGTAACAGCCAGTGACAACACCAACCTAATATCATCATCATTCCAGTCCAAATAATGATTTGTTCTATTGTGGCACTAGCCATATATTCATGACGATACTCATTGCCCCAATGAATAATATATCTAAAAGCAGAGCCTATGGTACCTGCTACGATTCCAATGAGAATACCCTTAAGAATTAAAAGAAGAAATTCCTTTCTGTCAAAGGTATTAAAAAATTCTATTTTAGGTCTTTTGAAGATATTATTAAGTATATGTCTAGTCATGATATTACCTTGTTAAGTCGCGCTAAAGTCTTGTATTCATAATTATAGTAGCCATTTGTAGATGACATAACACAAATTTCCAGTTAGAATCACCCAACCAAAAATGCACTCATTCCCTGTGCCATCTTCCCATACTTCGTCCATACTAAAGGCCATAAGTAAAGCTATCGCCACGTATAAAAACATAAGAATAGGCGCAATAATTAAGCCTTTTACAAAAATAAAGTAGAGGGCCATCAGCCCAACTACAATGGCATGTGGTATAATCATAATTCGAAATGTGAAAGAAATCATTAATATCGCATAAGCAGCGTGAAGTAAATAGATACCGAACATATATGCTCCTTAGTAGACTATAGAGTTGATACTAGAAGTATGTTAACATTATGTGCTTATTGTATCATGTTTATAGCGTAAAGTATATTCGATGGAAAGTAGTTTTGAGAGTTTTCGGTCGTCGAAAATCTTACGTTAAGGGCTTATATCCCTTGTCCTTTTTGTTCCTGGCTGTAGATTTTGTGCGCTTCTTTGAGGCTCTAAAATCTTACGCCAGGGACTCCCCGATTCACACACTTTCATGCATCGCTACGCTCCTATGAAAGTGGTTCTCTGGGGATCCCAGGCCTATGGCATTCTTCCATAGATATTACTTGAGTCTTATTGACTGGAAACGGCTTAGTATATATGGCCTTGTCATTTGCAACTTCCTGTTCCTGGCTGTGGATTTTGTGCGCCTCTTTGAGGCTCCAAAATCTTACGCCAGGAACTAAGCGATGCTCTATGATTTATGCGTCGCTTCGCTCCTTTAAATCATGAGCCCTGCTTATCCCAGGCCTATGGCATTCTTCCATAGATATTACTTGAGTCATATTGGCTGAAAACGGCTATACCAATATAGTATATTACGTTAGAAAATAAAAAAGACGCCTTTCGGCGTCTTCTTTATTTTCTTAATCAGCAAC
>CAUSMY010000190.1:0-3034 GCA_963533015.1 uncultured Veillonella sp. | reverse complement strand
TGGCTTTGATGGTGTGGAAATTTTAGCGGCTATTGTAAATCTCTTAGAACAACGTAAAGAGCAGAAGTTTTATGTAGGTAATACGTACCGTTCTGTGGTGGCAAAAACGGGCAATCCCGTAGCACAACAGTTGATGGATACCTTATATGAACCGTCCGATGATGGTTGGCGTGGTATCGGTGTACTGCCCGCATCGGGGTTAAAATTGCGCGGAGAATGGTCCGCCTATGATGCATTGGTACAACTACCTTTGGGAACATTTACAACTAGTGATGGACCAAAAGGCTGCCAATGTGGATCTGTCATTCAGGGGATGATTCACCCTGATGCATGTCCTTTATTTGGTAAACTTTGTACGCCAGAGCATCCAGTAGGAGCTTGCATGGTATCGGTAGAAGGTAGTTGTTCAGCTTGGTATAAATACGGTTTTTCCAGCGGTGGAATGACCTGGGAGGAATAAATGGAACGTATTCGCTTAGTTCACGGTAATGGCGGTAAATTTAGCCACGAACTGGTGGACCAATATATTGTGAAATATTTTTCGAATCCAATATTAAATGAACTACATGATGGTGCTGTATTTCCTGTTACAACTGGGCGTATGGCTATGAGCACAGATTCCTATGTAGTGACGCCGCATATGTTTCCTGGTGGCAACATTGGCAAGTTAGCTGTATGCGGTACGGTCAATGACTTAGCCATGATGGGTGCTGTGCCTCAGTATTTGTCCTGTGGTCTTATTTTAGAAGAAGGTTTACCTATTTCTACCTTAGAAACAGTGCTACAAACTATGTCGGAGATGGCACAACTATCTGGTGTTTCTATTGTTACAGGAGATACTAAGGTGGTAGAAAAAGGTTCTGTAGATGGTATCTATATAAATACCGCTGGCGTCGGTGTTGTACCGGATTATGTACAGTTGGGCACTTCCTATATTGAAAGTGGTATGAAAGTCATCATATCCGGTACATTAGGAGACCATGCCATTGCTGTCATGGGAACTCGGTATGGTTTGGATTTACCTGATACGATACAAACAGACTGTGCGCCTTTGCATAAGATGGCTCATGCTTTGTTAGAAACCTTCGGTAAAGACATCGCTTTTTTTAGAGATCCTACTCGTGGTGGATTAGCTACTACACTACAAGAGATTGCAAACTCGGCTCAAAAGGGAATTCGTTTACAAGAATCGGCCATTCCTGTTCGCGAGGAAGTGCAAGCGGTATGTCAAGTGTTAGGATATGACCCATTATACCTAGCGAATGAAGGGAAAATGATTGCCATTGTACGTGCTGATATTGCAGATGCAGTGGTGGACTTGATGCGGACTTTCACAGAAGGTCGTGAGGCAGTAATCATCGGCGATGTAGTGAATGGAAATGCGGGAAAAGTAGGGCTGCAAACAGCAGTAGGTGGTATTCGACTACTAGATATGCTAGGTGAAGATCAAGTTCCTAGAATCTGTTAATATACTTTTGTATCAAATCCTTGGATATTTCATGAAAAAATCATAGTCATGATATATACTTATGTAGAATAAAAATTTATTTTTTGATACAATGAAAAGTAAAAGGAGGATATTGCGATGAAAAAACAAATCGTAGCTGCTATGGTAGCATTCTCATTTGCCTCTGTAGGCGTAGTTGGCGTGCAACAAGCACAGGCATTTAATTTTGGTAAAGTATTAGGCACAGTATTAAAAGCTGGTGGAACTGGATTTGTAGTAGATCGTTATGGTAGTTCTATTGACGGGTATTTAAACACTCTTTTAAAACAAAATAATTTGAGTACTACATACTCAACTAAGGTAGTACCTATTGTGAGTATTGGTCAAGGAGCTCATATTGGAGCGGCACAAGTCACAGGGCCTAGCAGTGAAGTAGAGAGAGTAGAAGCGGTGGCTCAAATGGAAGCTAGCTTTAAATCTGTTGCTCGCGTAAAAGGATTAGTGCCAATCGATAGCAAAAACCCGTTAGGTGCAAATCGTATTCAAGGCGTTGGTGTATCAGCGATTATAGATTTGAAGATTTAATATGTTAGCACGGGGTATCCCGTGCTATCTATGTGTTATAAGAGATGAGGAGATACTATGAAACGTTCTGCTGTATTGGGAGCTATGTTGGCTCTTTTGACAACTAGTGTATGGGCAGCACCAGACACAGTTTTAGAAAAAACAGAAATTTTGGAAACGACAGTGTATGGTAAAGTACAATTGGGGGCTTTGACAGATCGTGTGCATCAATTGCAAGACACTGTGTATGGAACGAAACAACAAGGTAGTATTACAGGCCAAGTGGACCATTTGTTTAATACTGTAGAAGGACAAGGTAAACAAGTTACATTACACCAAGAAGTTAACGCGTTAGAGTGGATGTACTATGATGAAGTTCACAATGGATCCTTAGTAGAACGTATCGGACAAATGGAACGCAGTGTAAGTGGAATGGAAAATAAAGGTTCCTTACAAAGTCGTGTCCAAAAATTAAAACAGTCTATTTTTGGCAGTCAAGTTACATTGGCGACTAAACAAGGGACTATCGCTGCGGACCAAGTATTTACCTTGACATTGACAGAACCAATTTCTTCTAAGAAAAATGCAAAAGATGATATTGTGCACGTTAAATTAGCGGAAGATATTATGGATGGTGAAGTGTTATTGGTTCCGAAAGGAACTCCTGGTACTGGCCATATTACAGAGATTACAAAAGCTCGTTCTTTTGGACGCAATGCTAAGTTAAATATTGTGTTTGATCAGTTACAAGGAATTGATGGTCTGTTGCTGGTGCTGTTGTATTGGGACCAGTAGGACTTGTAGGAGGATTCTTTGTAAAAGGTAAGTCTATCGATTTACCAGAAGGAACACTTGTGTACGTACAACCGGAATCTACAGTGACTATTTCTGGCATTGAAGTGCGTGGTGTAGCTACAAGTGCAGCGGTACAACCAGTATCAGTGGCACAGCCTAAATCTACTGTAGAAGCAACTAGCAGTGTTGCAAAGGCGCCTACTACAGAAGAAGTAAAGCAAACAAAAG
>CAUSMY010000189.1:0-3064 GCA_963533015.1 uncultured Veillonella sp. | reverse complement strand
TTTACATCTGTATTTAGTGTATATCTTCTACAGATAGGGCGCTTACAGAAATGGATATTCTTCGAATTATTAGATGATACCTATGTTTATACTCAATGGTATTTCCCTTTATGGTTACTATCAATAGTATTACTTGTTTTTGTATCCTGTGTGCTTATTGATAAAGTTCGTATTTATTTAGTCGAGCGCCCAATGGAACCATTAGTAAAGTCTCTGTCTGAACGAATAAATGTATGGCTTAAAAAGAAAGAGATTATATAGGTTTTATTGTTTGGATAATCATATAGTTTTAGTATTAATTTATTTTAGTATGGGAGAAAGTTTTTATGGATATTATTACAAAAAGATTTGATGAGCATTTAGATACATATATAAAAATGCGTAATTATATTGAAGATATTCGAGTAGTTGCGGATATATGTAAGAATGCTCTTAATGAAGGAAATAAGATTCTTTTCTGTGGTAATGGAGGATCAGCTGCTGATGCTCAACATTTGGCAGCAGAATTGGTAGGACGTTTTGTAAAAGAACGAGAGTCTTTACCTGCTATTGCACTTACAACAGACACTTCTATTTTGACAGCTATAGCTAATGATTATTCTTATGATGATGTATTCTCTCGTCAAGTAGCTGGTTTGGGACAGGCTGGAGATGTATTAATAGGTATTTCTACATCAGGAAATTCTAAGAATGTGGTTAAGGCCATAGAACTAGCAAAACAGAAAGGTTTAAAAACTGTTGCATTTACTGGTGAAGGTGGCGGTAAACTTGGTGCTCTTTGTGATGCCGTAATAGCTGTTCCATCTAAGACTACAGCACGCATTCAAGAGATACACATATTGGTTGGACATATTGTTTGTGAATTAGTAGAGGAAGATTATGATTAAGAACACTATTAATAAATTCTTACATGATAGTCTGCCTAATCTTCGTATAGCTGTCATTGGCGATCTAATGGTAGATCGTTATGTTTTTGGTGATGTAAGTCGCATATCTCCAGAAGCTCCAGTTCCTGTGAATCGAGTAAAACAGATGAAAGAAGTCCTTGGTGGGGCTGCAAATGTTGCTGCTAATCTTGCCAATTTGGATGTTCATGTATATGTCGGTGGAGTCGCGGGACAAGATACCCATGGAAACCTTTTACAAGACTTATTAGATTCTAATGGTATTGATAAAAGTGGTGTAGTAATTTCACGAGATCGATCTACCATAACTAAAATGCGAATTTTAGGTGATCGTCAACAAATGATGCGGCTAGATTTTGAGACAGTACGAGATGTTGAGCAACAGGAAGAAGAAGAATTTATTTCTTGGCTAGACTCCCTCTGTCAAAAAGGGTTAGATGGTATTGTTATATCTGACTATGGTAAGGGAGTTTGTACAGATAGTATTTTAGAAAAGATTTTTAACCTAGCTAATTGTTATAAAATACCAACAATTGTTGATCCTAAAGGTAGTCAGTGGGAAAAATATAATGGTGCCACTTATATTACTCCTAATGTAAAGGAACTATCTGAACGGGTTGGCTACTCTATTACAAATGATGATGATAAAATAGTTGCTGCAGCCAAAGAAGTTTTAGCTACTAATAATATTCAATATATCATTGCTACTAGATCTGAAAAGGGGATATCTGTTATTGCTAGAGATGGTCGAATTTGGCATAATCCTGCTACTCAACAAGATGTTTTTGATGTATCTGGTGCTGGTGATACAGTTGTGGCCACGATGATTTGTTCTATCGCTGCTAATCTTTCTATGAGGACCGCTCTTCATGTAGCTAATGGAGCAGCGGGTATCGTAGTATCTAAAGTGGGTACTTATCCTATCCATCGACAAGAACTAATTGAATTATGGATGTCTCTGCAAGAAGGAAAATATGTAGAAAAGTCAGTCTATTCTTGGGAAGAGATGAAGAGCATAGTTCAGCAATGGCAAGATCGAGGAGATATAGTTGTTTTTACTAATGGATGCTTTGATATTCTTCATAGAGGGCATATTACGTACTTGCAAGAAGCGGCTCAACTAGGTGATCGTCTTATTATAGGACTAAACTCTAACGATTCTGTAAGGCGTCTTAAAGGGGAAACTCGCCCTTTAGTAGATGAAGAGGATAGAGCTTATTTATTGAGTGCTTTAGGCTGTGTAGATGGTGTTGTACTTTTTGATGAAGATACTCCCTCTCAATTATTAGAAATTATTCGACCTAATATACTTGTTAAGGGTGGCGACTATAAGGTTGATGATGTAGTTGGTCGTGAATTCGTAGATTCTGTACAAATTTTATCCTTTAAAGACGGATATTCAACTACTAATGTGGTAAAGAAAATCGCTAATTTAGTAAAGGAGTATAAACTATGATAATCGTAACAGGTGGTGCTGGCTTTATTGGATCAAATTTGGTAAAAGCACTTAATGAACAAGGGCGTAATGATATTATTATTGTAGATGATTTGACTGATGGTCGTAAAACACGTAATCTAACTAATTTAGACTACTTTGATTATATTGATTGTATCGATTTTGATCGTGCTATTGCTGAGGGTAATTTTGACTGTGGCTCTATTGATGTAGTTTTTCATAATGGTGCATGTTCTGATACTATGGAGTATAATGGACGTTATATTATGAAAAATAACTATGAAGGTTCTCGTAACCTTTTCCATTATTGTCAAAATCATCGTATTCCATTTATTTATGCCTCATCTGCCTCAACTTATGGTTATGGGCATAAGGGGTTTCGAGAAGGTCCCGAATGTGAAGAAGCGTTAAATCCATATGCATACTCAAAGTTATTTATGGATCGATATGTACGTAAATTTGAAAATAAATTGGTGTCGCAAGTAGTAGGTCTTCGGTATTTTAATGTATATGGTCCTAATGAATGTCATAAGGATAAGATGGCTTCTTTAGTGCGCCAAATGTTTTATAAAAATCAAGAAACAGGTGAAATCACATTATTTGAAGGAACTGATGGATATGAAGATGGAGGTCAAACTCGTGACTTTATCTATGTAAAAGATGTGGTGAATGTCAATCTTTTCTTCTGGGAACACCCCGAATT
>CAUSMY010000188.1:0-3109 GCA_963533015.1 uncultured Veillonella sp. | reverse complement strand
GGATAGAGTATCCAGGTCTTCAATGTGGTATGGCAATGTTGGGAACAGCTGAATTAGCAGCTGCTGTATCTGAGGCAGGCGGGTTGGGAATTATCGGGGCAGGTCATATGCCTCCAGATGTATTCCGTGCAGAAATTCATAAGTTGAAAGAGCGCACAAGCAAACCATATGGATGTAACATTATGTTGATGTCTCCATTTGTGAATGAAGTTATGGAAGTTGCTTTAGAAGAACGTGTACCGGTGATCACAACTGGGGCAGGTAATCCATCTACATGGGTACCAGCTTTCAAAGAAATCGGTACCAAAGTAATTCCTGTAGTGGCATCTGTATTATTAGCAAAACGTTTGCTTCGTGGTGGTATTGATGCAGTCATTGCAGAAGGTACTGAATCTGGTGGCCACGTAGGGGATATTACTACTATGTGTTTAATTCCTCAGATTGTAGATGCTGTAGATGTACCAGTTATTGCAGCTGGCGGTATTGCTGATGGTCGCGGTATGGCGGCAGCATTAGCATTGGGCGCTAGTGCAGTTCAAATGGGTTCTCGTTTCGTAGTATCTGAAGAATGTATTGCCCATGAAAATTATAAAGAAGCTGTATTGAAAGCAAAAGATCGTTCTACAGTGATGACAGGCTTGACAACAGGTCACCCAGTTCGTATTATTGAGAACTTATTAGCTCGTAAATATCAATCCCTTGAGTTCAGCGGAGCACCAAAAGAAGCTCTTGAAAACCTAGGTGCTGGCACACTTAGAAAAGCGGCTATTGAAGGGGAAACTAAAAATGGTTCCGTTATGATTGGACAAATTGCAGGTATGTTAACTGATATTAAACCTTGCGCTACAATCATTCAAGATATTGTTCGTGAAGCAGAGGAAGTAATGTTGAACTTAAAATCTGTTATCCGATAAGCAGGAGGAAACCTTATGAAAACAGCATTTGTATTCCCTGGACAAGGGTCTCAAAAAGTTGGTATGTTAAAAGATTTGTATGAAGCGTACCCTATTGTTAGAGAACGTTTTGCTCAAGCAGATGAAGCATTGGGATATTCCATTTCACAATTATGCTTTGAAGGTCCAGATACGGAATTAGTAAAAACAGCAAATACACAACCGGCTATTTTAACAGCTAGTGTGGCATGTTATGAAATTTTAAAAGAAAAAGGCTTTACACCTGATATCGTAGGTGGTCATAGTCTTGGTGAATATAGTGCCTTGGTAGCAGCAGGCGTTCTTGATTTTAAAGATGCTGTTTACGTAGTGCATAAACGTGGCGAATATATGCAAGAAGCGGTGCCATTGGGTGAAGGCGCAATGGCTGCGATCTTAGCATTGCCTCGTGAAGAAGTGGTTCGGATCTGTGGAGAAGTGAATGATACGGTAGGATCTGTACAAGCAGTTAACTTTAACTGCCCAGGACAAATTGTAATTGCTGGTGCTACAAAAGCCGTAGAAGTGGCAGCTGAAAAAATGAAAGAAGCAGGTGCTAAACGTGCCGTTATGTTACCAGTAAGTGCTCCTTTCCATAGCCGTTTAATGGAACCAGCTGCAAAACGCTTACAAGAAGAGTTAGACAAAATCGAAGTGAAAGATGCACAAATTCCGGTAGTAGCGAATATTACTGGAGAAATCCTAAAAGATGGAGCTACTATTAAAGAAGCATTAGTAACACAGGCGGCAGCGCCAGTACTTTGGGAAGATTGTGTAGCTACAATGGTAGACTTTGGTGTAACTCGATTTGTAGAAGTAGGCCCTGGCAAAGTATTGACAGGTTTTACTAAAAAAATTAACAAAGCAATGGAATTAGCAAATGTTGAAGATGAAGCATCCTTAGCAGCAGCGATTGCATTCTTACAAGGAGAATAAGATGAATTTAACAGGTAAAGTAGCCTTAGTAACAGGCGCATCTCGTGGTATTGGTCAAGCGGCTGCTATTGAATTAGCAAAAGCTGGCGCTGATATTATCGTTAACTTTATTGGAAACGAAGTAGTGGCACAAGAAACTGTGGAAGCCATTGAGGCATTAGGCCGTAAAGCGATTAAAATTAAAGCGAATGTAGGCGATGCAGATGATGTACAAGCTATGGTAGATGAAGCACATGCTACATTCGGTCATATCGACATCCTCGTAAACAATGCAGGTATCACTCGTGATGGTCTTTTAATTCGCATGAAAGATTCTGATTGGGATGAAGTGCTTAACATCAACTTAAAAGGGGTGTATTTAGTAACTAAAGCTGTGGCTAAATTAATGGTAAAACAACGCGCTGGTCGCATTATCAACATGACATCTGTATCTGGTGTGACAGGTAATGTGGGTCAGGCCAATTACGCCGCTGCAAAAGCAGGGGTGATTGGCTTCACTAAAACATGTGCTAAAGAATTAGCTGCTCGTGGTATTACTGTGAATGCAATAGCACCAGGATTTATTGAAACAGCTATGACAGATGTATTACCTGAAAAAATCAAAGAAGGTATTGCATCAACTGTGCCACTAGGCCGTATGGGTCAACCAGAAGAGATTGCTGGAGTGGTAACATTTTTAGCGTCCGACTTTGCAAGTTATATTACTGGCCAAGTTCTCAATGTAGACGGTGGAATGGTGATGTAAAAGCAAGATTCTATACATAGATTACGTGAAAGGAGGTGTACGTAATGAGCACATTTGACAAAGTAAAAGCTATTGTTGTTGAACAATTGGGCGTTGACGAATCCGAAGTGGCTATCGATTCCACTTTCATCGATGATTTGGGCGCTGACTCTCTTGACATCGTTGAATTGATCATGGCATTTGAAGAGGAATTCAATATTGAAATCCCTGATGATGTTGCTGAAAAAATCAAAACTGTAAAAGATACAGTTGATTACATCGATTCTACAAAATAAGTCTTAGCACTTATGCACCACTTTAGGGGGCTAGGCCCCCTTGGTGGCTTTGCACATAGGAGGAATTATAGTGAAACTCCCTGAACTTAGAATAGGGAAATTGGTAGCCAAAGTACCAGTAATTCAAGGTGGAATGGCAATCCGATTGTCTACAGCTCGCTTGGCTGCAGCCGTTGCAAATGAAGGTGGTATCGGCCTGATTGCAGCATCTGGCATGCCTT
>CAUSMY010000187.1:0-3128 GCA_963533015.1 uncultured Veillonella sp. | reverse complement strand
AACACAAGCTACTGTATCTCGTGATATTAAAGAACTTATGTTAATTAAAGTTCCTACAGGGGATGGTCATTATCGTTATGCATTGTCACCAGAAGAGAACATTATGCTATCTAGAACACGTATCAATCGATTGTTCCAAGATTCGATTTTAAGAATCGATCACGCGCTAAATCAAATTATTTTACATACATTACCTGGATCTGCACAATCTGTTGCCTTTGCTATTGACCATGCTAAATGGCAAGAATTGTTAGGAACGATTGCCGGCGATGATACTATTTTATTATTATGTAGATCCGTTGAAAGTGTTGAATTGGTACTAGAACGTATTCAAGAATTGATGAGGGATTAATATGTTATTGCGGATGGGGATTAAGAGTTTTGCCCTCATTGAGCACATGCGCTTGGAGTTTAAAAAAGGGATCACTATTTTTACTGGTGAAACAGGGTCGGGTAAATCCATCCTAATGGATGCCTTTTCTATCTTATTAGGAGAGCGTGCTAGTAGTGATTTTATACGCCATGAAAAAGAATCCTTTTTAATTGAAGGTGTCTTTGATATTTCGGATGATACACAACTGCAAGATATATTAGCTTCTAAAAATATAGTATTAGAAGATGATCTGTTGATTTTATCACGCACCTTCAATCGAAATGGGAAGTCTATCATTTTGGCGAATGATCAAGTCATTCCATTAAAAGCATTACGTGAAATTGGCATGTATTTGGCAGATATTCACGGACAATATAATAATCAACAATTGTTGTTGCCTGATACGCACCACGTATATTTAGACTCTTACAATAGGGAAGCTGTAACAACCTATGATTCTTACGTGAAAGATTATGAGGCATATGCTTCTGCGAAACGAACCTTAGAAAAGCTGAGAAACGACTCTGCGCAACGAGCTAGAGAATTAGATATGTTACGCTTTCAAATTGATGAAATTGAAGAAGCACAATTACAAATCAATGAAGATATTTCTGTATCCGAAGAATTGGAACGGTTAGATAACTTTGAGCATTTACAATCCACAATTTCTAGTTGCTATGATGGGATTTATGGTGGCAGAAATCCTATCATAGATGGATTGAATACAGTTATGAGTGAAGTATCTGATTTAACAAAATACGATAAAGATATGGAGGATATTGCAGAATTATTGCGATCTGCTTACTATCAATTAGAAGAGGCGGGCCAAGCTTTGGACCGCTATCGAGACTCCATCAATTATGATGAAGAACGTTACTTCTATCTTCAAGAGCGTGATACATTAATTTATAACTTGAAACGTAAATATGGAGAAAGTATAGAAGAGATTCTTAGCTATGAAGAGAAGGCTCAACTGCGTTTAGAAGAGTTAGAATCTTACCAAGATGAGGAATCATCCCTTGTACAGAATCTAGAAATCTTAGAAAAAGCGGCCATAGAATCATTGCATGTATTGACTACAGTTCGAAAAAACAATCACAAAGAAATAACCGATGCTCTACAAACAAGTTTAGCTAAGTTAGGAATGGAAAAAGCAAGGCTAGAGTTTGCTATAGAAGGAACTGATATATTAACACCGCTAGGTGCTAGTCGTATTGAGTTATTATTTTCTGCTAATACAGGAGAAGCTTTGTTACCTCTTCACAAAGTAGCTTCTGGAGGAGAGTTGGCTCGTATAGCATTGGCATTTAAGTCTGTCTTCAATATGGCTAGGAATAAGACATTAGTATTTGACGAAATTGATGTAGGCATAAGTGGTGATGTGGCATTACAAGTAGCCAAACAAATCTTACAGTTGAGTACAGATAATCAAGTGTTCTGTATTACCCATTTGCCACAAACGGCTAGCGTGGCAAAACAACATTATCATCTTCAAAAAGAAGAGCAAGAGGGGCGTACTATTTCTAAAGTATCTATACTTTCAGAAGAAGAACATGTTATGCAAATAGCAAATATGATGTCAGGTCAATCTTTCTCAGAGACAGCACTGCAAACAGCTAGAGAAATGATTACATATTTTCAAAAAGAACAATGATATAGGAGAATAATATGCGTGTTTTAGTGAATGGAGCAGCAGGAAAAATGGGACGTGAAGTCTTAAAGGCTGTTCATAATGATGTAGAGTTAATATTAGTTGGTGGAGTAGATCCTACACATGGTGGTAAAGATGTTAGTGAATTTATAGGATCTCAACCTTTACACATCAAACTGTATTCTTCATTACAAGAAGGTATTGACGCAACAAAACCGGATGTGATCGTAGATTTTACTACTCCAGCTATCATCTTTGAAAATGCCAAAACAATGTTATCCCAAGGTATTCATGTTGTGATTGGTACAACTGGCCTAAGTGCTGAACAGAGAGCAGAACTTGATAGTATTGGTAAAGCTAAGGGTGCAAATTGTTTGGTAGCTCCTAACTTTTCACTAGGTGCTGTTATGATGATGAAGACAGCGGCTGAATTGGCACCTTATTTTCCAGATGTAGAGATTATCGAATTACATCATAACCATAAATATGATGCACCTTCTGGCACAGCAGTGTTAACAGCAAAATTAATTAATGATGCTAAAACGCAAGCAAATGTAAAGTCTTCCGAAGATTTAACACGTGAAAGTTTACCTGGTGCTCGTGGTGCAAAAGTTGATGATGTGACTATACATAGCGTACGATTACCAGGTTATGTAGCACATCAAGAAGTTATTTTTGGAGGCTATGATGAAACATTAATAATCCGTCATGATTCGTTAAGTCGATTATCTTTTATGCCAGGTGTTGTACTGGCATGTAAAAAAATTAAGAATTATCCAGGATTAACATACGGATTAGAACATTATTTATAAAATTTAGAACTATAAAGACATATATATGATTGGCTTATGATAGATAGTATTATGAATTATTTCATGTATGTTGATAGAAAAAGGCTAGTCTAATTCACAATTCTATATTCTATATGATTCTTGCTAAACCTATGCTTAAATAGTATAATACTTAGTAATTATATGATTAATGTTAGGAGATATATATGAAAAAACCTCATCTTGCTATATTAGGTGCTACTGGAGCAGTAGGCCAAGAATTTATCACTTTGATTGAAGAACGTAACTTTCCTTATGAAAGCCTAAAATTATT
>CAUSMY010000186.1:0-3154 GCA_963533015.1 uncultured Veillonella sp. | reverse complement strand
TACTGTTTCGTATTTTTCAATCCATTCTTTTATTGTATTCATATATACTCCTTTAAAAATTTATTTCTTCAAAATAGATCCAAGAAATGAATTTAAAAGCAATATCTTTATGTGCGAATGTACCACCACCTCTGCCAACTTTTACAAATAAGCCTTTGGCATTTGTAGTCGTTGCCCATTTCTGTGGCGATAATGTAAAGGCATTGCTACCTGCTTCTTTTAACCCCCCCTCGAGTTCGAGGGAGTTAAATTCTAGATTAGTTAACTTCTCCCAAAACTTATTTCTCCTTTCTAGTTCTATGTGGTGTTTACAATCATCTAAGTATTAGATAACTCTATACAACACATAGATTATTTATTTTAAGAGTTTTAATTTTTTGTAGAAGCACTAAAACCCGATTTAATTCGGTCGAATTCGATGGAATTAAATCTATTTGTCAATTTTACTCATTAATATACCGTTATTGTATCATACAATTATTGATTTATATACTAACACCATCAGCACATCTCCCCACTCAAAAAATCCGCATAGTCAATAGTTATGACTATGCCAATTTACAAAATGATAACTTCCTTATTAAGTTTTATTAAAGTACTACAATAGCCCTTGTATCCGTATATAAGGAAACTCCCCTTGTTCTACGTCTGTTCTAACAGCAAATACTTTTTCTAGTAATTCTTCTGTCATTACATCTTTTGGTGATCCGTCTACTAGGATATGACCTTGATAGAGTACACCAACTCGATGTGAATATTGGGCTGCTTGGTTCAATTCATGTAACACCATCACTACTGTTAATCCTTCACGGCGATTTAAATCCTGTAATAACTCCATAATCTCCAATTGATGGTTAATATCTAAGTATGTAGTAGGCTCATCCAAAATTAATACTTTTGGCTCTTGTGCAAGAGCCATAGCAATCCATACACGTTGTCGTTCCCCGCCGGACAAGGAAGATACTAGCTGATTCCGCAAATGACTCACTTGTGTGGCCTCTAAGGCAGCATCAACTATAGCTTTATCGTGTGCTCCTTGTTGCTTCCACCAGGATTGGTAAGGGAATCGACCACAGTTGACGAGTTCTTCTACTAACATATCTTTTGGGATAGATGGTACTTGTGGTAAGAATGCCATATATCTAGCTAATTCTTTATTAGAATAGTCCTTTGCCTCTTTTCCTGCAATTTGGATGGTACCGGTACTTTTAATAGCACTAGTAATGGCATGTAATAAAGTACTTTTACCACAACCATTAGGGCCAATTAAGGTAGCTATTTCCCCTTCATACACGGTCCAATCGATGCCTTTTAATACTTCTTTTTCACCGAAGGAGACACGACAATCTTTCACCGAAATTACTGATTTCATTAGTCATCCCTCCTCAATAAATACAAGAAGAATGGAGCCCCAAAGAAGGCCATAATAATGCCTACTGGAATTTCAATAGGACTAAATATAGTGCGCCCGACAGTATCACTTATGACAAGAACGAAAGCTCCTAAAAAGGCAGATCCTGGTAATAGGAAGCGATAATCTGTGCCTAGCATCATACGTGCAATGTGAGGAATAATCAGCCCTACGAAACCAATCAATCCCGCCACAGATACAGCACTAGCTGCTAGCAATGCTGCTACGGCTGTCATCATAAACCGTGTTTTTTCAACGGCTAAGCCTAAACTGCGCGCACTTTCATCACCTAAGCTTAGTATGGTCAAACGATTCGCCCCTAAGAAAGCAAATACCAAGCCCCCTATCGTATATGGGATTAAGACATACACTTGTGGCCAGCTACGAGCAGCAAGACCGCCAACCATCCATAATAGGGCCCCTTGCACGCGATCCCCATAGAATACGAGAAGGGCGGATATCATGGACCCTAAAAATGCGGCAACCGCCACGCCTGCCAAGATAATCCGACTTGGTCGTATCCCTTGTTTCCAGGCTAAGGCATACACAAGTATGGCCGCCGTCAAAGCGCCAATAAAGGCGATAAATGGTACTGCATATTCAAGGTAAGGAAATAAAATCAATACGATAACACCAGCTAATCCTGCCCCTGAGGAAACCCCTACGATTTGTGGATCAGCTAATGGGTTTTTCATCACTGCTTGTAAAATAGCACCTGCTACTGCTAAATTTGAGCCTACTAAAGCCGCTACTATATTTCTCGGAAGACGAATGTTCCATATGACTAGTGAGTTCGTATCAGATAATGTGGGAGACCACAATGTATGCCAAATTTGACCTAATGTAGTCTGGGCGGACCCAAATACTAATGATAAGATAAGGGCAGCAATGGCTGCTGCCCCGAACACTAGAACGAGAAACATACGCCATGCATTGCGTGTTTGACTCGTTCTATTCATTATTTCTTTTCTTTTCCTTCTACAAATAACATGTCGTTACGTTTTACATCTGTGTAGAACAATGCGTTAACAACGGATGCAGCAATGGAGCTACCACCTTTGTTACCTTGAATTGTAATGTAAGGAACTGGAGATACTTCTGCCAAATAATCTTTAGATTCCGCAGCACCTACGAAGCCTACTGGAATCCCGATGATTAAAGCAGGACGGATACCTTCTTCTAAAGCAAGGCGCAATACTTCGTATAAAGCAGTTGGTGCATTACCAATTGCCACGATTTGGCCTTCTAACTGTTTACCGAATGTACGCATCGCAGCAATAGAGCGTGTCACGCCTAATTCTTTTGCCATTTCAGCTACTTTTTCGTCACGAATTAAGCAATGTGCTTCACTGTTATGAAGTTTCAATGCTGGTTTAGAAATACCTGTGCGAACCATTTCTACGTCAGTGTAAACATGAGCGCCATTATTAACAGCTGCAATACCTGCCGCTACTGCCCCTTCACTAGTACGGAATAATTTCGCATATTCTACGTCACCAGATGCATGGATGGTGCGAGATACCACTCGAATTTCATCGTCAGTAAATCCCATATCTTTTACATATGGATAAATAATTTCCATACTTTTATCTTCAATTGCTTTCGGGTTCTTAATATAATCCATCGTAATCCTCCCATAGAGTTTTAAATTCTTCTACTGTTGAAATCGTCACTGCTCCTTTCGCCGGTGTTGGGCGATCGATAACAATGACATGAACATCTAAATCGATAGCAGCTTGTCAC
>CAUSMY010000185.1:0-3157 GCA_963533015.1 uncultured Veillonella sp. | reverse complement strand
AGTTTTCGATAATACCATTGTGTACTACGGCAAATTTACCATCTGCACTTGTGTGCGGGTGTGCATTCATATCGCTTGGACGACCATGGGTTGCCCAACGAGTATGACCGATACCGATATGGCCTTGATTAGGATCTGCTTGCACCACAGCTTCCAAATTCGCCAAACGGCCTACTTTCTTTTGCACTTTGATCACATGATTGTCGCCTACTACTGCAATCCCTGCAGAATCATATCCACGATATTCTAATTTCTCCAAACCTTCCAGCATAAAATCTGCTGCATTTTCAAATCCAATATATCCTACGATACCACACATGGTATGTACCTCCTTAATTAATTCATGTTTATTGCTTCTGAAAGTAGCCTTTGTGCACCTAGTTACCTCGGTGTTTTGCTCTACTTCTACGACTGAAAGCTAGCCGAGAGGCATCCGCTGAATTTCGATACTCCTCTACCTCGTCCACTGTGAAAGCTGTCTCTTTCCAGTGCTTGCGCTATTCGCATTTACGAATTTAGTTCCTCCTTTATCTATGTTTCGACAGTTCTTTTGACTATGTCTATATATATTAAAAATAGCCACAATCAGTAGTATTATACTTCATATGAGCAACAACTGTAAAGAAATAAACAGATTTACCGCAAAGTATTGAAAGACATATGCTATTGTCATAGTCTACACATACATGGATTTGTCATCAAAACTACAAAGACTATTTGCTATAGTTATAGCCTACTGAAAAGCGATTCTGCCATTACATAGACTTAACATAATGTACTATAACAAATAATCCCAAATAAAATAGAGAAATGTTGACCTATGTGTGTCAACATTCCTCTATTTACACTATTTCGCTATTATACTGTTATTCTGGTTGTGTCTGTGTTCACCGCCACAGTCCTATTGCCACGATGTAAAATTGTCGATCACATATGTTTTGTGGTAATCCATTTCCCTTACACCTCTTCTGCAATCATCCCATCACGACACAACAGTCGATGATTCCCTACTGCTGCTGCTTCTTCCTCACTATGAGTGACCCATAAACAAGGAATGCTCCACTCAGAGATGATAGCCACTAAGTCTTGTTGCAACTGTGCCCGTAAATTCACATCTAATGCCGTAAGCGGTTCATCTAAGATAAGTAACACTGGTTTGGAGTACAGTGCTCGTCCTAATGCCACCCTTTGTTGCTCCCCACCAGACAAGCCTTTAGCTTTCTTCTTGAGATGTGGTGTCAATCGCAATCGTTCCACAATATGATCGAATAACTCTGGAGAACCTTGTTTACTATACCGAATATTCTCCTCTACAGTCATATGAGGAAATACAATATTGCCTTGCGGCATATAGCCAATGTGTCGTTCTTGGGTAGGCATGCCCTTTCCTTTTTCGAACCATACCACATCATTGGCTGTAATTCTACCTTCTTTCGGCGTCAACAATCCACATAGAGCTTTCAAAAAGGTAGATTTTCCACTCCCAGAGGGTCCCATTAATGTGGTTATCCCTTCTCGTAATGTTCCTTGGGCTTTCACCGTAAAGGTTCCTCGTTCTATAACAATGTCAAAGGAAATCATAGTACCTCCTTACCGATTTGAGAAGAGGGAACCTTTGGTAAGACCTTGAATGGCCCACACAAGACCCAATGTTAAGACACAAATATAAATGACAAGTTCAAAGGCCCCACTGTAATCGCCAAATTCTACGAGAGAATAAATGGCTAATGGCATTGTTCTCGTCACACCTGGAATATTTCCAGCAATCAAGATAGTGGCACCAAATTCTCCTAATCCACGGGCGAAACACAAGATGGAACCGCTGAGGATTCCCTTCCATGCCAAAGGCAGTGAAATTGTCCAAAACACACGAAATTCCGAGGCACCCAAAGTACGAGCTACATCTTCCATGTCTCGATCGATAGCAGCCAGCGCTGTTCGTACAGACTGATAGAAGAGGGGAAAACTGACCACGGCGGACGCAATAATGGCGCCTAGCTTAGAGAACACCACTCGAATACCGTGAGCCTCTAGCCAAGCTCCAAAGGCATTACCAGGAGAAAATATAATGAGCAATACAAAGCCCAATACCACCGGCGGCAATACTAAGGGCAGTGTAAAGAAGGAATCAATCAGAGATTTTCCTGGGAATGAATATCGCTTCATTACATAGGTAAGACTCAGTCCCACCACCACATTGATGAGAAGCGCTAAGAATGCGACTTCGATAGATAACTGTAAAGCTATCATTGTTGAGCCGGTTCAGCGAAGCCCCATTTAGCTAATACTTCGCTAGCTTCCTTACTTGTTACATAGTTATAGAAGTCTTCTGCTAATTTATTTTGGTTCTTTTTCACCATACCGATTGGATATTCAATAGGCGCATGTAACTTCGCATCTACAGTGGCAGAAATATCTACTTTGTCTTTCAATGCTAAGGCATCTGTTTTATATACAAACCCTACATCAGCAGCACCTTCTGCAATGTAAGCGCCTACTGCTTTTACGTCTTTTGCAAATACGATATTAGGTTCTACTGCATCCCATAAATTTGCTTTTGTTAAAGATTCTTTCGCATATTTACCAGCTGGTACCGTTTCTACTGTACCGATAGCTACGCGTTTTGCATTTGTAATATTGTCCAATGTAACTACATCTTTCCCTTTTGGTACAATCATCACCAATGTGTTAGCTACGAATGGGCGAATGTTATCCATCAAACCTTTTTCGTTCAATTGGTCCATGTTCTTTTTATTCTCAGAAATAAAGATACTGGATGGTGCGCCCTCTTCGATTTGTTGACGTAATGTACCAGATCCAGCATACACAACATTGATTTGTTCTGGTTTTAAATTGTGTTTTTTCACATAGTCTGCTTTCAGCTCTTCCAACGCCCCTTGCATACTAGCAGCTGCAGATACAGTGATAGTCTCATTTGTAGAAGGCGCTGTAGACGTAGTTGCACCTTGTTGTCCACCGCATCCAGCTAATGCTAACATACCTGCCATCATTAAACCTACTAACCAATTTCGCTTCATCATGATATCCTCCCTTTAAAAATATATAATAGAAGCTTACTATATAATTTTAATTATACTTCATGTGTAACAATAATGAAATGACTTTGCTTACACATGATACAATAAATATGTCAACT
>CAUSMY010000184.1:0-3182 GCA_963533015.1 uncultured Veillonella sp. | reverse complement strand
ATTGTTTATTATGACTGTGATTGTTGTAACATTAGGTTCAGTAGGTATTGCAGGCGAGCAAACGGGTATCTATCCAAGTCAATCTCCAGGTGGTTGGCAGATTATTGGGCGTACGCCGATTACTATGTATGACCTTCAAAGAGAGGTACCGTCATTACTTTCAGCAGGTCAATATGTTAGATATGTTCCTATTGATGAAGAGGCATTTCTCGATATAAAGAAATTACAAAATCAGTATATACCTATATCACGGGTGATTAAGGTAGGTGAGTTACGTGGGTAAATATATAGGCAAGAGGGCTTCAATCGAGATACTACAACCAGGGTTATTTACAACCGTGCAAGATGCGGGACGAATAGGTTATCAACAGTATGGTATGCCCGTGGCAGGACCGATGGATATAGAAAGTTACTTACTAGGACAGGCTCTAGTTGGGAATAGAACGAATGTAGGCTCTTTAGAATGCACTGTTCTTCCTCCAACTATACAAGTTCATGGTGAGTGTATTGTAGCTTTTACAGGCGCTAATATGAAGCCTACTATTAATGGAATAGAGGTATCGAGATATATACCATATATCTGTCAAGACGGAGATGTTATTTCTGGAAGTGTTACTGAATGTGGGATGCGTATGTATATATCATTGTGTGGAGGTATTGATGTTCCAACTATTAATGGGAGCGTGTCAACGCATACGAAAGCATGTATAGGCGGTTATGAAGGCAGGTCTTTGCAACGAGGTGATCAGCTGTCTTTGCATGCTTTTCTTAGGGGCGCATTAACACAATGTGATATCACTGATACAGCGAATCGATTATTTAATTCAGCACTTTATAATCGAGGTGGCCGATATTGTCACGAACCATTTCGGGTTGTACTAGGAGAACAAGCCAAACACTTTACAAAAGAGGGAATAAAAACGTTTGCAAATAGTTCCTATGTGTTAACAGATCAATGTGATAGAATGGGATTTAGATTGGAAGGGCCGCAGATTACTCATGTGAAAGGTGCTGACATTATTTCTGATGGAGCCGTGTTCGGTTCTATACAAGTCCCATCGAATGGTAAACCTATTATTTTGATGGCAGACCGACAAACGACGGGAGGATATACTAAGATTGGAACCGTTATATCAGCAGACTTACCTCGCCTCAGTCAGCTACCAGTGGGCGATGAAATTCAATTTGAATTAGTATCTATTGATGTAGCGCAAAAAATTTATCGCTCGTATATGGCTAAATGGGGAGCATTACATCATTTGGCGCGTAGACAAAGTCGTTATGTTTTCAGAGTAAAGTCTAGCAATTCTTGACGTTTTTAATGATATACATTATAATAATACCTAAGCTTAAGATCGGTACGAGAGACCGAAAGCAAACATTGTAAAACCTTTTAAATTAGTCCTGTGAGGCTAGTAAGGGAACATAGTGAAAGTAATACTATAGGTCTACCTATGTGGTGGATTCAATTGTGATAGATAGAACTATGCGACCTCTTGCCTTTGGGTGAGAGGTCTTTTTGCATATAAAGACATAGTACAAAGGAGGCTGTAATGGGAGACATTAGCTTAAAAGGTAAGCATCTATTGGGACTGCAAGGTCGCACAAAAGAAGAAATTGAACTCATTTTACGGGTAGCAAAGAAAATGAAGAAAATTATCCTTTCAGAGGATAAAAAATATCCATTGTTAAAGGGTAAAGCTATTATTAACTTGTTCATGGAAAACAGTACTAGAACGAGAAGCTCCTTTGAACTGGCAGGAAAATATTTAGGAGCCGATGTCATCAATATTACAAAAAGTGGTAGCTCTATGGCCAAAGGCGAAAGCTTCCGTGATACATTGCTTACTGTGTCTTATATGGGGACAGATGCTATCGTTATGCGCTCCAGCGAAGAAGGATCTCCTTTGTATGCTACGAAATGCGTAGACCCTAGCATCATCAATGCTGGTGATGGTGCCCATGAGCATCCAACACAAGCCTTGCTAGATATGTATTCTATTTTAGAACATAAGCCAAGCTTAGAAGGTTTAAAAGTTGTCATCGTAGGTGACATCATGCATAGTCGTGTAGCGAGATCCAATATTTATGGGTTGAAAACAATGGGTGCTGATGTACACTTGGCAGGTCCTAGAACGTTGGTGTATCCCGAGCTTGAAAAACTAGGTGTAACAGTGCATCATGATGTACGAGAAGCAGTGAAAGATGCAGATGTTGTAAACGTACTTCGCATTCAACTAGAGCGTATTAATTCTGCCCTATATCCAAGCAATCGTGAATATGCGAGAATCTTTGGAATCAATAAATCCGTATTAGCTAATGCGAAAGACGATGTACTAGTACTGCATCCAGGACCGATGAACCGAGGCCTTGAGATTGCGCCAGATGTGGCTTATGGCGATGAATCAGCGATTCAAGAGCAGGTGCGAAATGGTGTAGCTATCCGCATGGCAGTATTATACTTAACAATTATGGGAGGTGACGGCAGTGAGCTTGTTGATTAAAAATGGTACGGTAGTGAATCCGGCAAAAGGACAACATGAAATTGCAGATATTCTAATAGAAAACGGTGTCATTACCAATATAGGTCAAAACTTGCAAGCAGATAATGCGGAAGTTTATGATGCAACAGGTCTTATTGTAGCACCGGGGTTGATAGATATTCATACACATTTACGTGAGCCAGGCCAAGAAGCGAAAGAAGACTTTCATAGTGGTACACAAGCTGCTGCAGCTGGTGGATTTACACGTATTGCCACGATGGCCAATACCAATCCTGTCGTAGATAATTCTGCCTTAGTGCGTGGTTTACGTAAACAAGCAGAATTGACTGGCGTTGTGAAAGTTGAATTCATTGGAGCTATTTCTAAAGGTCTTCAAGGCAAAGAATTGACTGAAATGGGTGATATGGCAGAAGCTGGCGTAGTGGCGTTCTCTGATGATGGACATTATGTTGAGAATGCAGCGTTTATGCGTCGTGCCTTGGAATACTCATCTATGTTTGGGAAAGTGGTCATCGACCATGCGGAAGAATGCAGTTTAACATGTGAAGGTCATATGCATGAAGGCATCGTGTCCTACGAAATGGGCGTGAAAGGTCGTCCAGCTGTAGCGGAAGACTTAGCAGTAGCTCGTGATATCATGTTAGCGGAGATGACGGGAGGTCATATTCATATTGCTCA
>CAUSMY010000183.1:0-3197 GCA_963533015.1 uncultured Veillonella sp. | reverse complement strand
ATGCAGCAATGCTTATGCCACCAATGGCAGCAATAGCAGCCGCTACTAGTAGATATACAATAGCTTCTATAGTACTTCTCCAGGGAGATAATCCTTCATAATTACGTTTTGACCAACAGTCCAACGCTAGCGTCATCGCTAATACAGGTGCTGCAATAGCCGCAACTAATGCCCAAGCCGTAACAATTTTCGTTCCCGTTGTCATCAAGTAGATTCCTACTGATAACAATGCACCTACTACGAATATACCGAATAAGTAGGATCTACGCAAACGTATAAATTGCCCTAATGTTAACGTGCCTAAACTAATAACTCCCGTCATAGTCAACACTCGTAGTAGTGTATTGGGTGTATATACTGGATATATCGAAGCTTCTCCAATAGTAAAGCCCCGTTCCTCTAATCGTTCCGTCACACTCTTGGCGACAAATAAAGTGGTTTCCAAAGCTGTTCGATTATCAACGCCTTGTTCATAGAGTGGGAAAAGATTATATCGAATGTTGCGTTCAATATCGCTAATATAAAACCATTGTATAAGCTCACCTGGAGTTAATTTCCTAACTTCTTCTTTAGATACAGAATATAGTCTTCCCACCTTATAATGGTTAGCATTTGCCATCTCTAAAAAGCCTGCTTGTGGAAAGTATTGCAACTGATTCATTGCTTCAATTCCCACAAGTGGAATATTACGTTGTTCCAGTTGTTCTAATGTACGATCTGCATGAAGAGGGTATCCTAAGGCTTCCTTACCTACAAAGACCATTCCCGTCACACCTTGTATCCCATCAATACGTTGGAATACATGATCCACATCTTCCACAGTCACACCTTTGTAATTAGTAGGACGTACGATAACATGGAAACCTAAATCAGATACTTCTTGTGCCTGCAATCGTGAAATTCCCAAATTCATATCTTTCAAAGAATCACTTGGTACAGCTAATCCTATCATAGGTCCTATAGATGTTCCTATGACATTAACTTTATCCGCACCTAAACGACGCACCAAGTCTTCTTGTATTTCTTTAAAGTATGCTTCTTTCCCAGTGATAGCTCCTATATAGGTCATCCCTGGCTGTCCACCTGCAATCTGCATTTGCTCTAAATCATTCATATCATAGATACGAATATGACCTGCATCTTTTTCTTTCTGCAGCGTCCTATCATAAATAGCCAATGCGGTGATTCCAGACTCTTTAGCCGCTTTCACAGCATCCGTGAAAGACCGTTTTTCATACGAATTAGATCGAATCAACCCATCATAATCAATGATGTTCTCAACTCGTTCTTGTTCTACCTCTATTAGATGCCGTTCACGCACTAATATAAGTCCACTCGCTATACCAATCGCTAGGAAGGCAAGGAGAATCCATGTATATACGGATAGTTTTTTATGTGGTTTCATTATTCCTCCTATGGTTCGACAGGATGTACATACACATGAATTTCTTCACGTCCCGTTTCTACCCGATCCAAAACGACTGGAATTGGAAAGTCATTAAAGTTATACACCGGAATTGATTTTACAGCTCCATTAGATAACCCATGTAAACTAGAGCCTCCGATTGAAAGCTTTTCTGTAGCAAATTGTAAGGTATTCCCTTCAATCTCCAGTTGACCTTGTAAGATTAATTTACCACTTAAAAAACCACCTACATTGATGTGACCTTCCATAATCACACCTCGATTTGTAACTTCTACTGTTTCAATTGTTAATGCGTTAGCATTTTTATCAGACAAGCGTTGTTCAATAAACTGCTTCAAATCATCCTGATGAATCACAGCTTCTATATAACCTTTTCCTAGATTTGTAAACTGTAATCTTTGGTTCATATACAATTCGGTAGGTGATACTTTCATTTGGCGTAAATCAAAATGCAATCGCTGTACACGTAGTTGACCTAAAGTAACACCATCTAAATCACCTCTAAACGTGTCAATATCACCAAAGGCAAGTTTGATTCCTGGAGATGATTCCACTCGCAATGATTGTCCTTCCGGATGTAATCTGTCTTGCAAATGTGATTCTAACTGTTCACTAGCCAATCTTGGTAACAACAATGAAGATCCGCCTATCACGATACCAATAATGGCTAAACATACAACAATTGTTTTAAAAAAGAAATTTCTCACTGTCACTCCATTATATTGATAAATTCGCTTCTTTCTTTAAAAAGCCTTCCATAAATTGATCTAAATTACCATCCATGACAGCTTGTACATTACCTGTTTCCACGCTTGTACGATGGTCTTTTACCATATTATATGGGTGGAACACATAGGAACGAATTTGGCTGCCCCATTCAATCGCTTGGTACGTGCCACCTAATTGTTCCTTTAGCTCTGCCTGTTTTTCAAGTTCTAATTCAAACAACTTAGCTCGCAATAATTTTAAACATTGCTCACGATTCTGAATTTGAGACCGCTCACTTTGACATTGCACAACGATACCTGTAGGAATATGAGTCATACGAACAGCAGAGTCTGTTTTATTAATGTGCTGTCCACCTGCACCACTGGCACGGTACGTATCTACCTGTACGTCCTTCATGTCCAAATTAATCTCCACAGTTTCATCAATTTCAGGCATCACATCTACAGCACAGAATGATGTATGTCGGCGCGCTGCTGAATCAAATGGAGAGATACGAACCAATCGATGTACCCCTTTTTCTGATTTCATGTAGCCAAAAGCATTTTCACCCTTGATCAGGAATGTAGCACTTTTAATGCCTGCTTCATCGCCTACTTGTTCATCCATAAGGGAAATACTATATCCTTGTTTCTCTGCCCACCGCAAGTACATGCGAATCAACATAGAGCACCAGTCTTGTGCTTCTGTACCACCTGCACCAGCATGAAATGTTAAAATGGCATTATTTTTATCATATTCACCACTTAGTAACAACAATACTTCGCGATGCTCTACTTCTTCGGTCAATTGCTTTACGATGGTTTCCAGTTCACTCTCCATAGAAGTATCTTCCTCTTCTATAGCCATCTCTAACATCAATTTCGTATCTTCAATGTCCGTGACTAACTTTTTATAGCCTTCTACGGCATCTTTCAACTGTGTTGCTTCTTGCGAAATATCACGAGCAGAATCTGGATCATTCCAAAATTCTGGATCACTCATTTTTATATCTAGTGTGAGGATACGCTCCTCTTTTTGAGCGATGTTAAAGTGAATCCCTCAT
>CAUSMY010000182.1:0-3213 GCA_963533015.1 uncultured Veillonella sp. | reverse complement strand
GTAGTAAACGTGATATCGTTCCTGTATATGCAGCTCGCGAAAGAAAAGAAGTACCATTTGGTGATCCAAGTGTGCCACATCGATTCCCTAAAAATTCACTTCGCTATTATGGCGCCAATGCCAATATTGGACTGTCTGCCATCTATGATATGAATGATAAAAATTCATTCTCTTTCACCATGGATCGATATAACGAAGATTTAGAGCGGTATGTAAAAAGAACGAATTCTGAAGATGAACCACAAGTGCATTATAAACGGGATTTGGATCGGAATAAAATTAACGTTTCCTATGCTGGTTCGGATGAAAAAAGTAACTGGAAAGTGGAATTGAACTCTGCCCGGACTAAAGAAGATGATGTGACCCTTACTAGTGAATTTGGAAATAGTAACTATGAAGGTAAAAACACGTTGAACTATGTGGATAATGTGGATCATAAACAATGGAGCTTTAATGTCACTGGAGATACGCAAGCCAATGATAATCACTTACTTTCTTATGGTTTTGGATACACTACTGAAAGTGGCGAAGGTAGTCGATTAAAAAGTGCGCCTCACACATGGGTTCGGAACATTGACCCTTGGGATTATGATAAAAGTTTAGCTGTGAAAAAAGGGAAACCTTCTAGTACTATCTATCGTCATTCCTTTGATAAAAATAGTGATGGTTCGTTACGGTGGAATAAAGAACATGAATGGTATGGTTATGATGGAACAAGCAATACCAGTGTGCCTGAATTTACTTATGAAGACTTTAAAAATTATTTAGACCCAGAAGCAGGGCTAGATGAGTCTGCCTTTATGGGTTTGGTCTATGATTCTGGTGGAAATTATACGCCGAATAATCTTCAAAGACGTAATCCTGAAGCCTTTAAACGGTTTGAAGCATTCAACGAAAAATTGAAGCAAATTCCTTACAATCAAGAACTGGTGGCTAAATATGGGCCAGGACATCAAGGATCCACAACCATAGATGGAGTGAAGCCGCCAATTATTAACCTAGCGTATTTGGCTCTGTTCTATTATATGGAAGATCCATCCTTTAAAATTGTACGGCCACAATTTAATAATGGTCATTTCAAAGATGAGTATAATAAACGGATTAACCAACAAACGGTAGGGAGTGCTAGATTACGGAAACAACATTTCTTTATTCAGGATACATGGCAAGTAAATAAAGACACGATTTTACAACCGATTGCTCGCTTAGACCATAGTGATTTATTCGGTTCCTATATGACTTTCAACATGGGGGTTACCCATAATGTGGGAGGCAATGCACATCGTCGTTTGAAAGCTAATATTGGCACCAGCTACACCGAGCCAGGCATGGGGGAACTGTACTATAATTGGGAAATGTATGGCCCTACGGTAACGAATGTAGCTCCACTATCCGGTGGTCGTGCACGACTAGGATGGTATTGGATTGGCAATCCTGATTTAAAACCAGAAACCTCGAAAAATATCGATATCTCTTTTGAAGGGGAAAACAAAAATACCTATTTCAAATTGACTGCATTCCGCAACCAAATTACGAACTACATGACCATTGCTAATACAGGGCATATTATAGATTTTCATCCTTATTTAAACGAAAGTACTTATATGGGTGCTACAAAATTTGAACATGCACCAGATATGATTTATACTTTTAAAAATATAGGTAAAGCTCGTATCAATGGTTTGGAATTAGAGTTGAAACAACGTTTGAATGAGCATTTTAAATTTAAATTAGGTTATACCTATTTAAATGCTATTAATAAAACAAATCCAGATTTGCCACGTCGATTGCTAGATAAACCAATGCATAAATTGGACTTAGGTTTAGAATTTGAAGATAAGAAAAGTGGCTGGAGTGGTAATATTTGGGCAGACTATTACTATAAAATGCTAGATAGTAATTCTGTATCTGGCGGGGGTAATTACATTACATCACAAAAAGACCCTGATAATGACGATAAATCTATCATTACCTACGAGTTTAATACGAAAAAGACAGCGGATATGTACAAGTTAAAATCCTATGGAATTTGGAACATGATTGTACAAAAGAAAATTAATAAAGATTCTTTAGTGTATTTTGGCATTAATAATATCTTTGATCATCGAGATGATGATAGAGCCTTGCAAGGTCGTCAATATCGGTTTGGGATGAACTTAAAATTTGGGGCTTCTAGCGAAACAAAGGATAAGGTAGTAGAGGTATCTACAAAAGTCATTCATGATAAAAATGATATTATAGTCATGACTCCACTGAATGCCATTGTCTTAGAGAAACCATTTGATGAAGGCGAAGAAAAAGGGATTACATTCATAGGTGATTTACGTATGGGTGGAGATAGTCATTTAGGTAGTGATCGACCATCCAATCGGGTTACAGCAGTCAGCTCAATTAGTGATGGGGCATTGAAAAACCTACTAGATAAAAATGAACATGGGTTCCATACACGGTTGCGTTTGGGTGCTAATGCACGAGTTAATGATACTACGAATGTAAAATTACTCATCACAGCACAGGGACAAAACGGTGTGGATACATCCCATGAAATGGTAGGTTCAAAAGGTATTCAACATAGTAGAGTAGAAGAGTTAGATTTGACGAAACATCATGCAAAATGGGATTATTCATTAGGTAGAATGAAAGAACGAATGGGTGCTACAGGGTACTGGTTTAATAAAGAATTTGATGGACTTCGTACCGTATGGACTAGTGATAAAGACCAGGTACGTATAGGATTTGGTGATTTCTCTTACATCACCGGCATCCAGGACTCTTCCTATACGCATGCGATTTATACGAAATTTAAACGACCACCAACTGTAGATGAGTTTGTTGGTACATCCTATGATTACTCAGAACTTTCAGAAGAAGAACGAAACCGTGTTGGTGGAGCTAAAGTTGAAAAAGGTGTGAAAGATGCACCGAATACAGTGAATTTCTATCAACAGTTGAAAAAGTTGCTGAGGGAATATAAGGAGTTATCTGCAAAAAAAGATGACTATACTATTGAATTAGATAGTTTAAAAGATGACTTGGCAGGTAATGGTTGGGTAACACCTACAGAAGAGGAGAAAGTTGAACTACGAGCAAAAATTGAAGCTAAAACAAAAGAATTGGAAGAAATTACTACAAAATGGGAAGCTAATGTAGATGCACAGTATGGAACACTGGCTCGCATGCAAGACATTGTAATAAAAGCCTATGGTAATGATA
>CAUSMY010000181.1:0-3228 GCA_963533015.1 uncultured Veillonella sp. | reverse complement strand
AATGCACCTGTTTTAGTAAAGATAATGTAATCATTGTCTTTCAATTCAGTTGCATCTTTCAAATTCTTTTGAGTGTCTACTACTTTGCGAACATCACCAGTAGTAAGGTATGTATTCACAATGAATTTGCCGCTATTATCTGGGTCAGCTTGTACAGATACGCCCAAATCATTACCACGAATGCCCTTGTATTTAGCTTTGCCAATAGTACCGCTTGCCTCTTTACCATCAGAATTTAAGCGGTAGAAATAGCCAGTTTTTAAGCCACGGAATAAATCACGTAAACCCTTCATTTTTTCATGGCCGTAATCATAACCAAAGTACTTTTGACATTCTTTTTGGAATGTATCGTTATCTACACGGAACACTTCGCCGCTAGGGCCCCAATCAAAGGCAAGCATCATAGCACCAAAGCCACGATCGGATACTTCCGCATATGCTCGGTCTTTAGATACGAAATTAATGTAAGTACCTGGCAATACTTTATTATGGAATAAGAATGTGCCACCACCTAATGCCATATTTCACTAACCTTTCACAGGCGTTGTTAATGCCTGATTTAAAATTCTATCAATATCACTATGCGTATACATCACATCTTCATCCAATAGACATGTGAGCAAATCACGATATCGTCTATATTTATCAGATGCAACGATTGTATATGCATCAAATTGTTGTTCAGCCATTACAGGCGTTTCAACTGTTTCAATCTCTGCCATCTTTTACCCTTTCTGTTAATTCCATGTGTTTCATGCGTTCGATTGGCTTGGATACACTTCGTAAAATATTTTCATATGTTACAAAGAAATGTAATACACCATCTGACACCTTATATTTCATACCAGTTCCCATAATCGTACGTTCCCCAACCTGTACAAATTCAAGCAACTGATACAACACACTTGGAATCCATAATAACTTCCTTGTATCTGTAACCACATCAAGATTATTGGCGTAATACATGATGTCTAAATCCAAAGAGGTATTATATAACGTACCAACATGTCGGCTCATACTAGGTTCAATGACCTTGATATAAACACATGGAAATGTCATATTGTTTTCTTTGAATTCTAGGTATATAGGCACATTCAAGGCCTTATGTACAGTCTTAGATACAGCCGTTAATACATCAGTATCCACCATGATCTTTAACCCATTTCTTTAATGTAATCTCCATAATACGTTTAGCGTTCTTATTGACTACCTTTTCTGCTTTCTCATGCATATACGCACCATCTACCCAAGGTTTTTTTAATCTACCACCTTGCATGACACCGCCTTTAGATTGACCTATCCACGGAAGAAATCTCCCAACCTCTTGCCTATGGCCATCATTTAGGAAGGATGCATATGATGATGTGTTAAATACCTCAACCTTACCGCTTTGATTGTTTAATTGATATTTACCAATACTCCATGATTGGCGTGTATGTTCGCTATCAAAGTATTTAGTCTGTATTTTTCCATGTTGCATGAATTTTACCGACCTTTTACCAACTGGCGTGTTTAACTTTGCCTCACGCACATACACACTTGCCATGTTTTCAACCACTTTTTTATTGAAGGCTTGAATATTCCCTGATTGACTTAACTTCATTAAACTATCTTTAAAATCAGTAAAATCTTTTAGGTCGAAATTTACACCCATATCAATGCACCTCTAAATTTTCAAGCTGCACCTCTTGATGGGTATCATATCGTGCAGAAATCGAGGCACTGCGAAAAAATTGTTTCGTATTTCGCCCTGTAACGGCTATTCGTGAGCCTTTTGGTATGATTACACTAGGCGAACAAAAAAGGCTCGTATACTGCGTAAATTTTGGTATTTCAGCCATATTGGCAATATTCGATGTTTTATGTGACAATCTGCAAGGATATGGGCCGTCAATTTTGGTTGATTTTGCCATTATCCCTGTTTCTTCGTCCATTTGGTCGATTTCGGTTTCAATCGTACATTCGCAATCATAAAGTTTTTCGATTTGCTTTGTGTACTTCTCTACCATTTCAGCCGTCGGAAGCATGTCAATTCACCCTCTCCATAATTCACGAATGTTAGAGCCATTTCTTTCAATCTATCCTCTGCACCTTTGCCACTGAAATTAACTTGAGTATCACCCATTTTAATTTGCGTAGGCACATCGAGATTTTCAGCACCAACCAACGCAACAATATTAGTCTGTAAATACGCTCCAACCACTCGATACACTATTACATGTTCGAGTTCAGTCGGTAGCGTTTCACAGTTGATAATATTGAGTACTCGTTGAGTTTCTGCACTGATTAGGTATTCAAGAATAGGTGTGTCAGTATCAACGCTTTTATTCGTTATCTTCAGAATTAGATTCAGAATTTTTTCCAGCATTCTTCACCAATCCTTTACCATTCGTATTTTCATCTACGTTAGGATTTTCACCTGTATTCGTATTTTCATCCGTATTCGTATTTTCATCTACGTTAGGATTCGATACTTTGTGGTATCGTCTTAATAACATTCCCATAATTTCACCTACTATTTTTTAAATGTTGCTTTTACAACTTTGGATTTATTAGTCAAAGCTGCAATGTAATGTTCAGTTACTGTAATAACGTTTGTACGTTTCAATACATCACGATCAGTTTCAACTAATGCATCACGTTTCATGAAGATTGTTACTGCTGGTAACGCTGGAACACCATCTTCTGGTTCTGGTGTAACTTGAACGATATAGTTGTTGAAGTTACCTGCATCTTCTACGATTTTGCGAGATACAACAACGTTGCAACCAGCCACTTTGCCAATTACACCACTAGCCATTACATCGTTACCATATTTGTTTTTGTCGATAAAGTCAGGGTCTTTACGCAATGTTGCCTCTTGTGCTGAAGAGATAAATAAATATTTCACAACACCTTCTTGTTCTTCATCGAATTTAGCAACCGCATCAACGATGCCATTGTAAGAGATTGCACTTGTAGAAGTAGCAGTAAGTGTAGCACCACTCAATGCAGCTAATACATCGTTATCAATCTTAGATGCAATAGACATAGATAATTGTTGTGCAGCCGCACCAACTGGGTCGCCCAAACCTGTAAGGATAGCTTTATCAGTCAATTCAACTGCTTTACCAGCCTCTTTAATTTTGTAATTGTCAGTAGATGCAGTCATTTGTTCTGTATCCATTGGTGTGCCTTCAGTAAGGTCTACCGCATCACCGATATAACCCCATACTGGTACTGTTACGC
>CAUSMY010000180.1:0-3281 GCA_963533015.1 uncultured Veillonella sp. | reverse complement strand
ACATCCTTTCAATTTATATATTATACCATATTCTCTTGGGAAAAAGAAAAATACCAATATACAACAGAGCCTTCTTCTCTAATTATATTGGTATCTTCCATATTTTTAAATAGTCATATCAACTGCATAGATCTATTTCAGTATCGGCTATTTTAATCTATTCATAATGTAATGCATCGATTGGGTTTAATTTTGCTGCTTTTCTCGCTGGATATAAACCAAATACTAAACCAATGGTCATCGAGAAACCAAACGACAAAATAATAGGCCCTGTGGTCACAACAGTTTTTAAATTGGCTCCCGCTCCAATTAACTTCGACGCACCTATACCAACTATAATGCCTATGGCTCCTCCCACCAAAGACATTACAACGGCTTCAATTAGAAATTGAGTAATAATAGTACGATATGTTGCACCTAATGCTTTGCGTACACCGATTTCTCGCGTACGCTCAGTAACGGATACAAGCATAATATTCATAATCCCAATACCACCTACAAGTAAGGATATGGCCGCCACTGCTCCTAAGAATATAGTCATTCTAGAAGTACTCTCTTCTACAGTTTTCATAATAGACGCCATATTATTGACATTGAAATCATCGAGGTCGGGGTTTTTAATACCATGCCTAGCTCGTAGAATATTCTCTATATCTACTTGCACACGTTCTAAGTCTTGCCCCTCTTTAGCTTGTACTAAAATGGTACGTAAATAATCAACACCCATGACACGTTCCATCATTGTCGTATAGGGAACTACAATCACATCATCCTGATCATTTCCCATTGTTCCAGAACCTTTTTCGTCAAGAACACCTACCACTTTAAAGGGGCTATTATGAATACGAATATCCTTGCCAATAGGATCTTCATCACCAAATAAGTTTTTGGCTACAGTGGATCCGATAACAGCTACCCTTTCACGTCGTTCAATTTGACTTTCACTAATAAATCGGCCCGCTTTCAAGGTCCAGTTATTCACATATTGAAAGTCAGCATTAGCTCCATTGACAGTAGTTGTCCAGTTTTTACTCATGTATACAGTAAGATATGTATTAGCCGCCACTGGAGATGCAGCTTCCACACTGTCTAGCTTTGTAATCGCTTCATAATCACTAAGTTTCAGCGATTTTGTTGCCCCCGATGGTGGTCTTACACCTGGTGTACGAGGTGGTCCGGGATATACCATTAATAGATTACTACCCAAGCTAGAAATAGATTCGGTAATTTGTTGACGCACTCCATATCCGATAGAAACGAGGGCAATCACTGCTGCTACACCAATGATGATACCAAGCATAGTTAATAAGGATCGCATCTTATTCGCTATTAGAGATGACCAAGCCATTAAGAAACCTTCTTTATACATGGCTTTCACCTCCTAGCTGCAACCCTTTCATTTGTGGGTTCATTCTATCTTCTACAATAAGACCGTCTTTTAAGACCACATTGCGACCTGCATATTCAGCAATATCGGGTTCATGGGTGACTAAAATGATAGTACGACCTTCTTGATATAATTCCGTAAAGATATTCATTACATCTAAGCTTGCTTTTGAATCTAAATTCCCTGTAGGTTCATCAGCCATAATAATGGCTGGGTCGTTAGCCAATGCGCGGGCAATAGCCACACGCTGACGTTGACCACCAGATAACTCTGCTGGCATATGATCCAACCGAGTACCGAGCCCCAAATCTGTCAACAATTGGCTAGCCCTATCCGTGCGTTCTGCTTTTGATACGCCTGCATAGACCATAGGTAATGCCACATTATCTAGGGCTGTTAGTTTAGGAAGTAGGTTAAAACTTTGGAATACAAATCCGATGCGTTTATTTCGCACATAGGCTAATTCATCATCAGTCAGGTGGGCTACTTCTTCTCCGTCTAAACAATACGATCCTGAAGTAGGTCTATCCAAACAGCCTAATATATTCATAAACGTAGACTTACCCGATCCTGATGGCCCCATAATAGAGGTAAATTCCCCTTCATAAATGGACAAGTTAATACCATGCAGTACAGGCACCGTCAACTTTCCATTTACATAGGTTTTTGTAATCCCATCTAAGGTGATGACTGGTTTTTTAGGCATTTCCATTAGAATGGCCCCCTCTGTTGCGTTTTTTTAGAAGCTGTTATATCTCCACTAACAACGATTTCATCACCTTCAGCAACGCCAGATAAAATTTCAATAGTAGTGTCACCAGTCATACCTGTTTTTACGCTAGTTCGCACCGGTTTACCATCTTTAATGACATAAATAAATTCTCCTACTTTATCAGAACGAACAGCTGCCAATGGTACTACCAATACATTTTGACGTTCTTCACCATGAATCGTAGCACGGGCCGTCATACTAGGGAAGAAATTATCTACATCGGCAGATGGAATAGACACTCGAACTGTATAGTACACAACAGAAGAACTGGTAGTCCCCATATTTCCTTTAGTACCTAAAGAAATATCTTTTACCGTACCTGTAAATGTTTTTCCTGGATGTGCATCGACTGTAAAGTCTACTTTAGCACCTTCTTTTACACTTCCAATATCAGTTTCATCCACAGTCAAATAAATTTCTAATTCTGATAAATCAGCAATGGTAGCAATGATCATCTGTGTAGAAATTCCTGTTGCAATCGTTTGCCCAGCTTTTAAAGGCTCGCCTATAATTGTTCCATCCATCGGTGCTGTAATCGTGCTATCTGCTAAATTAGCAGCCACCTGATCATAACTTGCTTTTGCTTTTTCATAAGTAGCTAATGCATTATCATAAGTTTGTTGAGATACAGCTCCTTGCGCCGCTAATACACGATATCGATCTAAATCTGTAGATGCTTGGTTCAATGTAGCTCTAGCATTATCAACAGAAGCCTGTAATTGACGTGCATCAATAGTAGCAATCACTTGTCCTGCAGATACTTTTTGATTTGCTTTTACTAGTACCGATTGTAATTTTCCTGGGATATTAGTAGACACATCTACATAATGCACCGGGTTGATCGTACCTGTAGCACTAATGGTAGAAGAAATATTTCCCTTCGTCACTTTTCCCGTTGTATAGGTAGGCGCACTTTTTGCATCATCATTAGCAAACCATTGCCATCCCCCAATTACAATTACGAGTACCCCAACAATAAGGGCCCATAACTTTTTTTGTTTCCACATAGAGAGTCTCCTTTCTTACGTTATTCTCATAGTATAAAAATATATTGATACATCATAATAGTAGTATGTACAAAAAGAAAAAGAAAACCATATCGATTTTCTTTTCTTATACATT
>CAUSMY010000179.1:0-3316 GCA_963533015.1 uncultured Veillonella sp. | reverse complement strand
GGGGTGATGGCGGACGTAAAAAGCTTTCAAAGTCGTCATGTCTATGGGATGGCTGTTATTACATCCGTGGTGGCACAAAATACAAGAGGTGTGACGCAAATTGCCCATATGGATGTATCCATGATTGAAGCACAGTTACAATCGGTGTATACAGACATTGTACCGGAAGCAGTGAAAACGGGTATGTTAGCCACAGCAGAGATGATGGAACTAATCGGAACCTACATGGATCCAAAAGTACCCTATGTGTTAGACCCTGTGATGATTGCCACCAGTGGGGATCGTTTAATTTCCGATGAGGCTGTGAAAGCCTTACAAAGTAAATTGATTCCGAAAGCGACTTTGATTACTCCGAACCGCAGTGAGGCTGAGGTATTGGCAGACATGAAAATCGATACCGTAGAAGCTTTGCATACAGCAGGGTTTCGCATATTACAAGAATTAGGGCCTCAAGCGGTGATCATCAAAGGTGGTCACATCGGAGATGAGGCCACAGATTACTTGTTTACAAAAGATACGATGGCTATGCATCGCTCTTGGACGAGCCCTAAATATGATACAGTACATACCCATGGCACAGGTTGTACATTTTCTGCGGTGATTACAGCAGAACTTGCCAAAGGTAAATCCTTAGAGGACGCCATCACTATTGGCAAAGAATACATCCGGCTAGCAATCTTGCATAATCCAGGGCTGGGAACAGGCAATGGTCCAGTGAATCATATGGCCTATGGGGATGAGTATTCGGAATAATTTATCCAGTTCTATAGGTATGATGCAAGTCATATCGAATAGTTTGAGTGTCGTGATATACTGTAAGTGATCTGTTTTGGTTGTTATATAAGAAACGAGGATTATTTTGAAACATTATGATATAGATACAGTACGATCCATGATGGGGTTGTACTTCATTTGTGGAACACCGAATACGAAGGATATTCACAAGACTCTTACAGAAGCTTGTAAAGGCGGTATTACCTGCTTTCAATTCCGTGAAAAAGGAGAAGGTGCTCTTGTAGGGGAGGAAAAAGAACAGTTGGCACGAGGGTTGCAATACATTTGTAAGGAATATGGAGTGCCTTTCATCATTAATGATGATGTAGAATTAGCGGAACGAATTGGTGCTGATGGCGTTCATGTTGGTCAAGACGATATGGACCTTGAAGAAGTACGCAAACGATTGCCTAATGCCTTTGTGGGGACGTCTATTAACTCTGTAGAAGAGTTACAGAACACAAAGCTGGACTATGTGGATTATATCGGTGTAGGTCCTATGTATGAAACAAGCACAAAACAAGATGCCAAAACTGTGCGAGGACCAGAATTAATTTTAGCCTTACGCGCTCATAACCCAACAATTCCAATGGTGGCTATTGGTGGTATCAATCGTGATAATTTCGATGATGTATTAGCAGAACCGGTGGATGGTATTGCGGTTATCTCAGCCATCACGGAAATGGAAGATATCGAATATGAAACAGCCATGTGGATAGAGAACATGGAGTGGTGTAAGATGTTCTTGGAGAAATGATATACGATACACCTTGACACTAATCCTTTTTATCCATACAATAGTATATATACATAGGTGATGAAGCAGAGGAGTATACTCCCCTTAGCGAGTGAGGATGGTGAAAGCTCACAATTGAGTAGAAGGCGCTGTGGAGCATGGGCAGGAACGTTGTACCATACTAGGTATGGACAATTAGTAAAGGCTATTTTTTAAAAGAGGGCATTAGCCAATTAGGGTGGAACCGCGGGTATATCTCGTCCCTGTAGCGATTTTCGTTGCAGGGACTTTTTTTATTCCCTGTAAAACATAAGGAGGAATGGAAATGACATTTCAAGAGATGATTTTTACACTCCAAAACTTCTGGGGTGAACAAGGTTGCATTTTGCAACAACCATATGACATTGAAAAAGGGGCGGGTACGATGAACCCTGCTACGTTCTTACATGCATTGGGACCAGAACCATGGTCTGTATGTTATGTAGAACCATCCCGTCGTCCAGCAGACGGTCGTTATGGTGACAATCCGAACCGTTTATTTCAGCATCATCAATTCCAAGTGATTATTAAACCGTCTCCAGACAATATTCAAGAATTATATTTGCAAAGTTTGGCAGCTCTTGGCATTCATGCAGAAGATCACGATATCCGTTTCGTAGAAGATAACTGGGAGTCTCCAACATTAGGCGCTTGGGGTCTTGGTTGGGAAGTTTGGTTAGATGGCATGGAAGTAACGCAGTTCACTTATTTCCAACAAGTAGGATCTATCGACGTAAAACCAGTATCTGTAGAAATCACATACGGTCTAGAACGTTTGGCTATGTACATTCAAGGCGTAGAAAATGTATACGATTTGCAATGGAATGAACAATACACATACGGCGATGTATGGCATGCAAACGAAGTAGAACAATCTACGTATAGCTTTGAATTAGCCGATACAGATATGTTGTTCAAATTGTTCGACATGTACGAAGCAGAGGCTACACGTGTATGTCAATTAGGTTTTGTGTTGCCGGCCTACGATTATGTGTTGAAATGTTCCCATACATTTAACTTGTTAGATGCACGTGGTGCTATTTCTATTTCTGAAAGAACAGCTTTCATTGGTCGTGTTCGTAACATGGCTCGTATTTGTGCACAAAACTATTTGGCGAAACGAGAAGAACTTGGTTTCCCATTGTTGAAAGGAGATAAATAAGATGGCTAAGGATTTACTCTTTGAAATTGGGGCAGAAGAAATTCCTGCAGGATTTTTGCCCAATATTATCAAACAATTAGGTGAATTAGCAACAGCTGCCTTAGCGGAACGTCACATTCCACATGGGGCTGTGAAAGTGTATGCTACACCTCGCCGAGTTGCATTGCTCATCAATGACGTAGCAGAACGCGGTGAAGATGTTCATGAAACTCATAAAGGTCCATCTGTGTCTATTGCCTATGATGCTGACGGCAATGCTACAAAAGCAGCTAACACGTGGAAAAGGATTAGATGTATCTGAATTGAAAGTAGTAGATGGCTATATCTTTGCGGATACAACCACAGCTGGATTAGATACAAAAGAAGTTTTATCTGACGTATTGCCATCTTTGATTACAGGATTAAGCTTCCCTAAATCTATGCATTGGGGCGATTTAGAAGAACGTTTTGTTCGTCCAGTACGTTGGTTGGTGGCATTATTTGGTCAAGACGTAGTACCAGTGACATTTGCTAATGTAACAAGTACAAATGTAAGCCGTGGACATCGTTTCTTAGGTGAATCTGAATTGACCATAGCAGAACCAAAAAACTATGTGGACACATTG
>CAUSMY010000178.1:0-3322 GCA_963533015.1 uncultured Veillonella sp. | reverse complement strand
TTACGATTCGTTTACTTATAACTTGGTGCGGTACTTCGCTGAACTGGGCCAGGATGTGGCTGTCTATCGTAATGATGAAATCAGTGTTGAGCAAGTGCGCGTCCTGTCGCCAGAGTACATCGTCATCGGTCCAGGCCCTTGCTCGCCAGTGGAAGCAGAAGGGGCGAACGCCATTATTCGCACATTTGCCGGAAAAATCCCAATGTTGGGCGTTTGCTTGGGGCATCAATGTATGGGGCACGTCTTCGGTGGAAAAGTGCTACGTGCGCCTACTGTCATGCATGGCAAGACGGCTTCTGTTTTTCATACAGATGAAGGGATGTTTCATGGATTATCAAATCCACTTCAGGTGGTACGTTATCATTCGTTGACCGTTTCGCCCCAGCATTTGCCACAGGGATTTGTTATGACCGCATGGACACAGGATGATTCGCGGCCAGTTGTGATGGGGATGCGGAATCCTTCTTTGATGATGGAAGGCGTGCAGTTCCATCCAGAATCGTTTTTAACAGAGTGCGGCCATCAGATGTTAGGTAATTTTATCAAAGCGTTCGCAAGTGACAGGAAGGTTATTGCATGAGTGATTATGATCCTTTAATCAGCTATATGGTACAGCACAAAATATGCACACCCGAGCAAATTAGGGAAGTGCAAATTAGTGCGCAGAAAAAACGGGGCAGTTTTTTACAACAATTACTGAGTGATGGTTTGATAGACGGTTCACGACTATCGCAAATTAATCGAGAAGTTTACAACTTGCCACAAGTTATGTTGCGCGAATTGGATGTTAGACGTGAATTAACTGCGCAATTCCCGGAAACCGTTGTACGAAAACACATGGCGCTTCCTATCTATGCTAATGGTGGACGACTATTTATTGCGACGTTTGATCCTTCAAACCGTATTATGCTGGAGGAGTTTAAATATCAAGGTAAATTTACTTCTGTTGAACCAATTATAGCGGATATAGGTGTAATAGAAGCACTTATAGAGGATCACTACGCTGGTGTAGGCGGGATGGAGAGTGTTTTTGATGATGAAAATCAAGAACAAGATCTGGATGCCATCAGTGAGGCGCTAGGTAATATTGGTGCAAATGAAGAAGAAGCGCCTGTTGTTCGTTTTGTTTCGGGCATGCTAATGGATGCTATTCGTACTGGAGCTTCGGATTTACACTTTGAGCCTTATGAAAATACTTATCGGGTGCGATTCCGCCGAGACGGTGTCTTGCAAGAAGTTGCAGCGCCCCCTCCCAGTATTGCAAATCGTATTACTGCACGCTTAAAAGTTATGGCAAATTTGGATATTGCAGAGAAGCGTGTTCCTCAGGATGGGCGTATTAAACTTCAGGTTTCTGAAACAAAAGCTATCGATTTCCGGGTTAGCTCATTGCCAACGTTATGGGGAGAAAAAATCGTACTACGTATTCTCGATAGTTCAGCAGCTAAACTAAATATCGATGTTCTTGGCTTTGAACCAGATCAGAAACAGCATTATCTCAATGCTATTAGTAAACCCCAAGGTCTAGTGTTGGTTACCGGCCCTACTGGCTCAGGTAAAACCGTTTCTCTGTATACCGGGCTATCTATTCTGAATAAACCAACTGTTAATATTTCTACTGCTGAAGATCCTGTGGAAATCAACTTACCTGGCATTAACCAGGTTAACGTAAATACCAAGACGGGATTAGATTTTGCAGCCGCGCTAAAAGCTTTTCTACGCCAGGATCCTGATATCATCATGGTTGGGGAAATTCGTGATATCACGACAGGTGAAATTGCCGTAAAAGCGGCGCAAACGGGGCACTTGGTTTTGTCTACATTGCACACTAACGATGTACCACAAACGATTGCACGTTTGGTGAATATCGGAATCCCCTCTTATAACATCGCAGCTAGCGTAAACCTGATTATGGCGCAGCGATTGACGCGCCGCTTGTGTAGCCACTGTAAGACACGTGATCGAAAACATAGTCATGATGAGCTAATCGCGCTAGGTTTTGCCGAAGATGAGATTGATGATCTGCGTATTTATGCACCTAAAGGGTGTGAACGTTGCAGTTATCAAGGATATCGTGGTCGCGCGGGTATTTACCAAGTTGTGCCGATCTCTGAATCGTTGTCAGAAATGATTTTGCATAATGCAGCGGCAGCAGATATTGCTGAACAATGCCAAAAAGAAGGCTATTGGGATTTACGTCAATCTGCATTGAATAAAGTACGTCAAGGTCTGACCAGTATTGAAGAGATCTTGCGTGTAACAACTGATTAACTTCAAGGAGTAATCTTATGGAAACCAAAAAAGAGCTAAAAACCTATCAGTGGAAAGGTAAAAACAAACTGGGGAAAGAAATTTCAGGTGAAAATGATGCTAAAAATGATGCGGTGTTAAAAGCATTCTTAGCAAAGCAGGGCTTAGTTAATGTTACGGTTAAAGAGAAACCAAAGCCACTGTTTGAGTCTAAAGGTAGGATTAAAAGTAAAGATATTTTATTCTTTACTCGGCAGATGGCAACAATGTTACGCGCAGGGATGCCAGTGCTAAGAGCATTAGATCTGGTTGGCGAAAGTATTGAAAAACCATTGGCAATGCGTGAGATGGTTTTTGATCTCTATGAACGTATTCAAAATGGTGCGACATTAGCAGAAGCAATGCGGGCCCACCCATTGCAATTTGATGATCTTTATACTAGTTTGATAGCAGCAGGTGAAGATGCGGGTATGCTGGAATCTACGATGGATAATATTGCTTTGAACTTGGAAAAAGGTGAAGCAACCAAGAAAAAGGTAAAGAAAGCTTTAACCTATCCTGCTATTGTTATGGTTTTTGCTATTATTGTAACTGCTATTTTATTAATTAATGTTGTTCCTGTTTTTGCACAATTCTTTCTTTCGAATGGTGGTGAACTTCCATGGTTGACACAGTTTGTGGTAGATATTTCAAATTTTATGGTGCAAAAAGGGATGTATTTTTTTATTGCATTTGTTTTCTTAGGATACTTATTCTTTTATGTCAAGAGACGCAATAAAAATGTCCAAGAGAAAACTAATATTGTGATGTTTAAAACGCCTATTATAGGTGGAATATTAAAATGCGGTGCCAATGCACGTTTTGCACGCACGATGTCAACTTTATTTAACGCAGGTGTTCCTTTAATGCGAGGATTACAGGCGACGGCCCCTGCCACAGGTAGCGTTCTTTATGAACGGGCCGTATATGAAATTCGCGACGATGTGCAAAATGGTCAACAAATGAGCTTTGCCATGAAAAATACGGGACTATTCCCTACTATTGCCGTGCAAATGACGGCGATAGGTGAAGA
>CAUSMY010000177.1:0-3375 GCA_963533015.1 uncultured Veillonella sp. | reverse complement strand
ATACGATCTCCCGCATCACCAAGACCAGGTAAGATATACCCATGGTCATTTAATTTTTCATCTAATGCAGCCACATAGATGCGTACGTCAGGATGCGCTTTATTCACAACTTCTACACCTTCTGGCGCTGCGACTAGACACATTAATTGAATTTCTTTAGCACCTTTTTCTTTCAATAAAGAAATTGCTGCCGCTGCACTACCACCTGTAGCCAACATAGGATCAGTAACAATAATACGACGTTCCGATAAGTCTGATGGTAATTTGCAATAGTATTCTACTGGTTGCAATGTTTCTGGATCACGATACATCCCCACATGACCCACTTTCGCCATCGGCATTAATTCTAACAAACCATTGACCATACCAAGGCCTGCACGAAGAATTGGAACGATACCTACTTTCTTACCTGCAATTTGTTTGCCAATTGCTTCTACAAGAGGGGTTTGTACTTTTACATCTTCTAGTGGCAAATCGCGAGTGATTTCATAGCCCATTAACAAAGCAATTTCTTCTAATAATTGGCGGAAATCTTTTGTTCCCGTTTCAACAGAGCGAATCAACGTTACTTTGTGTTGAATCAATGGATGTGTCATTACATTTACGTTCATAATAGCTACTTCCTTTTCTTAATTACGCATACATTGGATACTGTTTGCACAGCTTAGCTACACGTTGTTTAGCTTCTTCTTGAGCCTCTGTATCCTCTGGACGTTTAAGAACTAATGCAATAATACTTGCAATTTCTTTCATGTCTTCCGCATTTAGACCACGGGTTGTTAATGCTGGTGTACCTAGACGGATACCTGATGTAACAAATGGGCTTTCAGGATCGAAAGGAATGGTATTTTTATTACATGTAATCCCTATTTCATCTAAGATATGCTCTGCTACTTTACCAGTTAAACCAACAGTACGTAAGTCTACCAATAATACATGTGTATCAGTACCACCAGATACGATAGTAAATCCTTCTTGTTGCAATGCATTAGCCAATGTTTGTGCATTCACAATCACCTGTTTTGCATACTCTTTAAATTCTGGCTGTAATGCTTCACCAAATGCTACTGCTTTAGCGGCAATAACATGCATCAAAGGACCACCTTGAATACCTGGGAAGATAGATGTATCAATCGCTTTTGCATATTCTTCTTTGCACATAATCATGCCACCACGTGGTCCGCGCAATGTTTTATGTGTTGTTGTGGTTACAATATCTGCATATTCCACTGGATTTGGATGTAAACCTGCTGCTACTAATCCCGCAAAGTGTGCCATATCTACCATAAAAATAGCGCCTACTTCATGAGCAATATCTGCCATAGTTTTAAAATCGATTTGACGGGAGTAAGCACTGCCACCACCGATAATCATTTTAGGCTTATGCTCTTGAGCAATTTTTCGCATTTCATCATAATCAATGCGACCTGTTTCTGCATCTACGCCATATGGAATAATATTAAAATACTTACCAGATACATTCACTGGAGACCCATGTGTTAAATGTCCACCATGGGCTAAATTCATACCCATAATCGTGTCGCCTGGCTCTAATAGCGCAAAATACACACCAAAGTTCGCTTGGGAACCAGAATGTGGTTGTACATTTACATGTTCAGCTCCGAATAGTTGCTTCGCTCTTTCAATAGCCAACTCTTCTACCATGTCGACATATTCACATCCACCATAATAGCGTTTATGTGGATATCCTTCTGCGTATTTATTTGTCAATACGCTACCTTGTGCTTCCATCACAGCTTGAGACACAAAGTTTTCCGATGCAATCATTTCTAATTTGTTGCGTTGACGACCCAACTCTAATTCAATCATTTCTTGAACTTTTGGGTCCTGCTGTTTTACATAGCTCATGGTAACCTCCTGTGAAAGAAACATTTTAATCTATCTTTTATTATAGTAATAATCACAGTCTTTTGCAAGGTAATTTAGGGAATAACCTTGGCTGTTACCAAAATATATAATTCAACTTCATCCTTTGTTTTTCTACGGTGCTGAAATAGTTTTCCCAGTAACGGGATATCTCCCAAGATAGGAACTTTCTGCCATTGATGCATGGTTCGCCTATCCATCAATCCCCCAATCACTAACGGCTGTCCATTGGGTATCTGTACCCTAGTTTTAGCCTGTCGTGTGGTGATTCGATAGGCTTTCATTTCCGGTACTAATGTGGGATTACTGACTTCTGCTTCAATCACGGTATCAATTCGATTGTCTTTCACTATGAATGGCTTACATTGCAACCGTATACCCGCCTCTTCATACTGCGTACTAATGCGAGAGACTCCATTTTGTATAGACTCCACTGTCACCGGCACTCGTTCTCCAATTAATATACGAGCTTCTTCACCATTCATCGTCACGATACTAGGTCTTGCTATTAAGGCCATATGACTGTTTCCTTCCTTTGCCACCACATCTGGATGGACTGAGAAAGAGTACTGCGTGCCACTAGGCATATAGCCAATATGAAAGTTGCCCTGCTGGAAACTACCCTTTTTAGAATGAGTACTAGAGAAACTGCCATCTTGTAATCCAGGGAATGACCATTGTACGCCTAGTTCTTTTGCATATCCTTTTTCCATGGCTAATACAGCTACATCCAACTGCACCTGTTTTGGTGTGCTTTGCCAATTAGACAGCAACTTCTCTACTTCTATAATCTCATGCACTGTCCCATAATATATAACCTCATTCGTAGCGCTCATGACTTGTATATGCTCTTTGGGGACAATAGTTTGTATTAATTGCTGTAGCTCTTCTGGCGTCGATGTATCAGCCACAATCCTACGGACACGTCTTTGATCTTTCTTCATTCCTTCCACAACAAGTGTTCCCTGGTCATCATACACTAAGAAGCCTAATCGTTGCCCTAGCTTTTGTATAGCCATAACTCCATTTTTCTCTTTCACTTGTAAGGATACATTCCCTTCTAACCCTTCTAATCCCACTACTGAAAGCCCTTCTGTTCTCGCTATAGTCTGCACTAATGTTTTAAGGGGCATATCTTTCGCCACCAGTTGAATTTCTTTTCCCTGAACACTGCACCACATGCAAAGCATAAACATCATGATATATGTGATTACTAGTCTAACCATCGTACTCCCCCCTTATCTTTTATAGATACCCGCATCGATTCAATAGCAATAACTTGAACACCATCAATCACTTCATGTACCCCTACTATATGCGTTGTCCCATCAATCGCCAGCACTGCCAAAGGGTTATTTCCTTGTACAACACCTAACAACTGAACTGTATGAGATACTTGCTTAGATGGTTGTATAGGCTTTTCAGAATGAGCATCCGCCACGACAGTATCCCCCTCGGATGATCGACTCCGATGAGTCCCATGAGACT
>CAUSMY010000176.1:0-3403 GCA_963533015.1 uncultured Veillonella sp. | reverse complement strand
CGCATTGCAGTAGAGAATGCGTTTATTGATGATGCGGAAATAGAACCGCCAAGCTATCTAACTAAAACACAATTAGAAGCATTTCAGTTTATTGTTGATGCATTAAGGCAAGCTAAAGTATTAAGTCGATTAGACACACAAACAATCATTCAAGCAAGCGTAGCTATTGATATGCTACATACTGCAAATAAGCGTGTGGCCAAAAGACCAACACTTGCAATTGATAGAGAATTTGTAGCAACACAAGAGAAGCTGGTAAGGACATATTTAAAACTGTGTGATGAATTGTGTCTATCTCCACAATCCAGGGCAAAGCTTGGAGTCCTTGTGGCAAATCAAAAAGAAGAAGAACAAGATCCATTGCTAAACGTGTTGCAAGGGGGTGTATTGAGTGGATAAAAAACATCCTGCCTATCAATACGCAATGGACGTTGCAAAAGGGACTATCAATGCACCAAAATATGTAAAATTACAGGTAAAAGAGTTCTTAAATATTGCAAATAATAAGGATAGACAGTACATTATTGATGATAATAAGGTACGAACTATTGGCGAATTACTGAAATTATTAATAATGCCTAAAGGGTTAAAGGCAAATATCACAGTATATGATGCTATGGCAGGGTTCCAATGGTTCTTCATAACTGCAATATTATGTACAGTTGAACGTAACAATAAAGACAAAAGACGATATGAAAACGCAATACTTGAGATATGCAGAAAGAATGGCAAGACATTTATAATTGCTATTCTTTTTATTTTGCTATTTTTCATGGAGCCTAAGTTTTCTAAGTTCTATTCTGTAGCGCCAGACGGTTCATTATCACGTGAAATTAAAACAGCTATAGAAGAAATATTGCGTAGCAGTCCTGCCATGTTAGGCAAGATGAATGGTAAGGAAAAATTTAAAATGTTACGTGATTATATTCATTGCAACATTACGGACAATAGGTATATTCCACTTAACTATTCAACAGGGCGCCTTGACGGCAAATTGCCAAGTGTATTTCTAGTGGATGAAACAGGAGCATTGCCCAATACATATGCAATTGAAGCAATGCGTTCTGGTCAATTAACAATACTAAATAAATTAGGCTTTATAATCTCAACAAAATACCCAACTTTAAATAACCCTTTTGAGGATGAAGTTGATTATGCTAAGCGTGTATTAAATGGAGCAGTAGATGATGATAAAGTATTTGCATTACTATATGAGCCAGACGATACAAAAGGTTGGGCAACCAATGATGAAGTATTAGAGCAAAGCAATCCATTGGCCATTGAAGTAACAGAAATCATGGATGATTTAAAAGCCAAAAGGCAAGTGGCAATTGAAATTGAAAGCAAGCGTGAAAACTTCATTACTAAACATTGCAATATCATTTATAGTGGCGCAGGGAGTGAAAGCTTTGTAAATATTGCAGACTTACAAAAAGGCGCAGTAGATCATATTGACTGGGCAGGAAGAGAAGTATTTCTTGGGGTAGATTTAGCCATGACTACAGACAATTGTGCTGTATCAATGGTGGCCTATGATGAAGATGAAGGGAAAGTATATTTAGATGCAAGGGCATTTATACCAGAAGATAGGATAGATGAAAAATCTAAGCTTGAACGGATACCATACAGAGATTTTATTAATGCTTGTTACTGTATTGCATGTGGCAACCGTACTGTAGATTATGGTGCAATTGAACGCTTTATTATGGCAATTGAAAGCAAATATGGAGTTACAGTAATGGGGATTGGCTATGATAGATATAATGCACTATCAACTGCGCAAAAATTAGAAGATGCAGGCTATACAGTGGTAGAAATTAAGCAACATTCAAGTGTGTTGCACCCAGCGACTAAGTGGCTTGCAGAATTAGTAGCTGAGGGCAATCTTGTTTATGAAAAAGGTAACAAATTACTAGAAATCAACTTTGAAAACTCACGATGTGTGTACGATACCAATATGAACAGGTATGTAAACAAGAAAAAATCAAGAGGAAAGGTTGATATGGTAGTAGCTGGTATCAATGCAATGTACCTATTGCATCAAAATTATATGCTTAATAGTGCCCTTGATTGGGTAGTACAGATATAGAAAGGGGGTGAAACTTATTGAGTTGGGTTAAAAATCTGTTTGGAACAGAAACACGAGCCGATGAAAATACGTTCATTGATACTGCAGATGAGGTAGATTTAACGCTTCCTAGCTATGATGCAACTACAACAGTTACACGGCAACAGGCTTTATCAGTACCAGCCGTAGCAAGTGCATTGTTTCTTATATCTGGTATCATTGCTGGTATTCCAATTCGCTTGTATAAACGAGATGGGAATACCATAACAGAAATTATGGATGATGAACGTACAAAGCTATTGAACATTGAAACAAATTCAATACTAGGTGCGTTTGAAACAAAACAAGCTATGATTAATGATCTAATCCTAGAGGGTTCTTGCTATTGTTACATAGGCAAGAATGGAAATGATGCGGAATCATTACAGTACATACCTAAAAATAGGGTTAGCGTGCTAGATAATGGCAAGTTAATTGATAGAGTAGTGTATTACTTAGTTGATGGGTACTACTATGATAACTTCAATATTATGCGTGCGGTGCGTAACTCTAAAGATGGTGTGCGTGGCCGTGGTTTATTGGATGATAACGCAATGCATATATCCAGTATGTACAATGCATTAGTCTATGAAAATGGAGTAATTAGTAAGGGTGTACGCAAAGGATTCCTAAAATCTGAGGGGCGTTTGACTGTAAAAGCCTTAGAGGCGCTCAAAAAAGCATGGCGATATATGACATCTAAGCTAGGTCAGAGTGATGTAATTGTGCTTAATAAGGGTATTACATTTGAAAGTGCAGATAGTACTGCCGTAGAAAATCAGCTAAATGAAAGTAAACAAACAAATGCGGACTTAATTTATAAATTGTTTGGATTTACAGACAAAACATTTACAGATGAGAAAGCATTTAATATTTTTGTTAAAACTACAATTATGCCAATCGTAAATTGCTTTATTCAAGCTATTAATAGAGCGATGTTACTTGAAACAGAGAAAGGCAACTTGTATTTTAGCCTTGATATGAATGATTTACTTAAAGCTGATATGCTCACACGCTTTAATGCTTATAAAACTGCATTGGATAGCAACTGGATTAACATTGATGAAATTCGTCAACGTGAAGAGCTATCACCAATGGGCATTGATTTTGTAAGCATGAACCTTGGGAATGTATTCTATTATCCACAAACGAAAAAAGTGTATACACCAAATACTGGCGTGCTTGGTGATTTAATTACACTAAAAACAACGAAAGGGGGTGAGAATATTGAAAATTGAGGTACGTAATGGTGCAGCAACAATTGAGGGATATGTGAACGTTACAGAACGATTGAGT
>CAUSMY010000175.1:0-3414 GCA_963533015.1 uncultured Veillonella sp. | reverse complement strand
TCGCCAACCACTGGTTCCATAGACAAATGTTCAAAACCCAAATCAGACATAGCCTCTACATCTTTACAGAAGTCTAAGTTATTATGCGTATAAGTGCCACGCACATAGTATTCGCGGCCATCACGTTGTTTAACAGCATTTACTAAGTTCTTCGCTACTGTATTGTAAGTGTCTTTACCACCAGAACTTGGGCGCATGCTATTATGCACATCTTCACGACCATCTAGGGAAAGTACTAAGCTCATGTCATGTTCATTCACATAGTCAATTTTATCTTGTGTCAATAACATGCCGTTGGTAGTCAATGTTAATTTAAAGATTTTACCATGTTTCTCTTGAATGGATTCAATATATTCTACGGTTTGTTTCACAACATCCCAGTTTAATAATGGTTCACCACCAAAAAAGTCAATTTCACAATGTTGACGTGGACCGCTCATGGAAATCAAGAAATCTACAGCACGTTTCGCTACATCAAAGCTCATTAATTCACGTTTCACTCCGCCGTAGTCACCTTGGCTGGCAAAACAATATTTACAAGCTAAATTGCAATCATGCGCAATATTTAAACAAAGAGCTTTTACAATTGGCTTTTCCTCCACCACTAGCTTGAACTCCGCAGACATCGGCGCAAAGAGCATTTCCTCTTTGATCAGTTCATCTAACTCATCCATAATTTCATCTAATTCCGCTGTATCTTCTGTCGCATCTAATGCACTATGTACAGCCTCACGGTTTGTGCCGTTATAGATATCTAATACACGATCGATGAGCTCATCGATGACATGAATTATACCACTATTCACATCCAGTAGAAAGAACTTATCTTTCATTTTAAATTTATGAACCATCGGTTGTAATTCTAACATTCATACCTCCATTAACTTACTAAAGTCTAAAGTTTATTATATCACTTTATACCCATAACGTATAGAAAGCTATCAATATAGAGTATACTTTTTCTAAAATTATAGTATGCAAAAAATTATACTTTTACAGTACATATGTTATAATTTAGACAAGCTAAAGATATAAAGGGTTAGCATACATAATCCCCCTAGATCTGGTACATCTAGGGGGATTTTTGTATGTTTTATAGTAACACTTTTAGTATAATCCTAGAAATGCTATATAGCAAATAAGCTGTCCACCGAATGGTGAACAGCCTTTTGCTAATCGAATGATTATTTTTGTTTGCACACTTGGTTGCCTACTGTACAGCTAGTTTTACAAGCAGATTGGCAAGATGTTTGACATTCACCACAGCCGCCTGTTTTAGCAGTTTTTTGTAGGGATTCAGTGTTAATTGTACGAATACGTTTAGACATCTTCATTCCTCCTAAGCACAAACTTACTATACTATAGTATCATTTAATGCCAATGTAAGCAAGATAAATCACTTATATAACAGGAATAATTATTGTCCTAACGCTTCTTGTAACACTTTAAGGTTTTCTTCCATAATATCTAAGTATGTGGTACCTTTTTGTGTTTGTTCTTCAGTTAAACCTTCCGCTGGGTTCAATACATACACTTTTACACCAGTTTCAGCAGCGATAGCATTAGCCAATTTAGGGCTTACTAATTCTTCACTGAAAATAGCTTTTACATTATGTTCTTTGATGAAAGAAACAATATCTGCCATACGTTCAGGTGTTGGTTCCGCATCAGGGGATACGCCCATGATACCTAATTGTTCAAAGCCGTATGCTTTCGCTAAGTAACCAAATGCCATATGGCTAACTACTAAATGTTTATCATGTTGTTTATTACCAAACTCTTCATATTTACCATGTAAAGCTTGTAATTTTTCTTTGTATGCTTTACCGTTAGCTTCATAGTATTTCGCATTAGCAGGGTCTGCTTTTGAGAATGCTTCTACCACTGCATCGACTTCTTTTACTACGTTCATAGGATCTAACCACACATGTGGGTCAAACTCGCCATGCTCATGTTCGTGTTCATGTTTATCTTCTGCTTGCGCTTTATCATGGTCGCCTTTGTCTTCCTTGTGGTCCTTATCATGGTCGTGATCTTTGTCATGGTCATGATCATGCTCGTCCTCATCTTCATCTGGAGCTGGTAATAATGTTACAGATTTAGATAATTCAACAGGTTGTGCTTTTTGCAACACATCTGGAGCTAAAATCTTTTCTGTTGGCTCTAGACCAGCACCACTATATAAGAATACTTTAGCTGTACCGATTTCTTTCAAATCTTGTGCAGTCGGATCCCAATCATGAGGCTCTGCTCCTGGAGGCACTAATAAAGTCACATCTACTTTATCTCCCCCTACTTGTTTCGCCACATCATACACAGGGAATACCGTCGTAACAACTTTCATTTTATCAGATGAAGCTGCTTGTTTTGTGTCGCTTCCACATCCTGCAATACCTACTGCAGTAGCCACCATAGTAGCGCCTAGTACAAAATAGGTCAATCGTTTTTTCCAATTCATGAGTATACTCCTCCTAACACATAAAAAACAAGAAGTGATTAGTCTTTGCTAATTCACTTCTTGATTATATCCGATTTAAAAAATTCGTGCTTGAATGCATGAGCAGTCTATACACTCAATTTCATTATCATTTAAACTTTCTGATCACTGCAAGTGCCACTGGAGTTACTACAGCTACTGCCAATAGCGCCTCTGGAATACCATGAGACCACACAATGCCCATCACCACATTAAATACAGTTTCTTCGGAGATATGAGTTGCTTTTGCAAATTCTACTCCATAAATAGCATAAATTCCAGACATAACTAGAATTGTATTTGTTGCTGTTCCTAAAAATGCAGCTAAACCAATACGAATGGCTTTTACCTTAATTGGTAAATATAGATATACTAATGCAGCTACTAAACCAATGAGCATTCTAGGTAATACGGAGATGATTGGATTCATAAATGCAAAAGATAATACATTAGGTGCCATATATGCTTGCACCATACTATAGGCACCGAATAAAAATCCTACTGCCATACCCACCTTAGGGCCTTCCACAACACCACCTAAAATGGTTGGGATATGTAGAATCGTCGCACTAATTGGTGGAATCGGCACAAATCCCCATCCTGTCATACCTAGTACAATCGTAATTCCCGCCAATAAGCCAATGATTGTCAATTGACGCACAGTGAATTTTTGTGCTGACCGTGTTTGTAATACTGCTGATTCTTTTTCCATGTTTTCCTCCGTTCTTATTCCCTCAGGATATAAGTCGAACCAATAAATAAAAAATAGGAACTTAGTTCTGTTCATAGTGATACAGACTATGTAGTTTAGTTCCTCGTATAGAGTAGTACAAATCAGCGGTTCTGTCAATCATAAAATGTAACTTTTCTTACAGTTATAAACATGCTCTTTGTCAAATGTAGCGACTACCTGCCCCAACATGTATTATAGAACCTAC
>CAUSMY010000174.1:0-3451 GCA_963533015.1 uncultured Veillonella sp. | reverse complement strand
TCTTGTGTTTCTAATATTTTCAATGTCTAATTAATACTGTTATTTACTAGGAATTAAGGAGGAAGTATGAAATTTAGCTTTGCTCATAATAATATTAATGTGAAAGATTTGGATAAGAGTTTATCCTTTTACAAAGAAGCTTTAGGATTAAAAGAAGTAGATCATATTGATGGAGAAGATGGAGCTTTCAAAATTGTTTATTTAGGAGATGGTACCAATCCACATCGTTTGGAGTTAACGTGGTTGCGTGATTGGGAACGCCCATACAATTTAGGTGATAATGAATTCCATGTGGCATTCTATGTAGACGATTATGAAAGAGCTTTGGCTAAACATAAGGCTATGAATTGTGTAGTCTATGAAAATGAAGCGATGGGCATTTATTTTATTGCTGATCCAGATGGATATTGGACTGAAATTATCCCAGCAGGAGCCTATTAATATGGAGCATATGTTAACACGCCTACAATGGTTAGTAGGGGAAGAAAAAATTAAAACTTTGCAAGGTAAAAAAGTCCTTCTATTTGGATGTGGCGGTGTTGGCTCTTTTGCATTAGAAGCGTTAGTGCGTTCTGGAGTAGGTCATATTGTCATTGTTGATGGGGATCAAGTGACGGTAAGTAATATCAATCGTCAGCTCATTGCCTTGCCGAGCACTGTTGGCCAACGTAAGGTAGAGGTGGCAAAAGAGCGAGCGTTAGCTATTAACCCTAATTTACATATTGAGGCCTATGATATGGTCTATACTGGTGAAAGTCATCCAACTTTCATCACTGATATAGCCCCGGATTTTGTGATTGATGCTATCGATATGGTAAGTGCTAAACTATCCATCATCGAAACGTGTTATAATAGTCATATACCTTGTATATCTTCTATGGGGACGGGCAATAAAATGTGGCCGGACCAATTGAAGATTACAGATATTAATAAGACCCATACATGCCCATTGGCGAAGGTGATGCGTAAAGAATTACGCCGTCGTGGCATTAAAAAGCAAGCTGTATTATTTTCGACAGAACAACCGATGACACCGAACCGTGATGATGATTCTAGAAGTCCAGGTTCCTGTGGATTTGTTCCTTCTGTAGCAGGATTGCATTTAGCGGGTCACGTGATTAGAACTTTTTTGGAGGTACAGTAATGAAAAAAGCAATTATTCATATGGAATACGGTGACATTGTTATCGAATTATTTGAAAACGAAGCTCCTGGTACAGTAGCTAACTTTGTAAAATTGATTAAAGAAGGTTTCTATGACACATTGAAATTCCATCGTGTTATCCCTGGCTTCGTAGCACAAGGTGGTTGCCCAATGGGTACTGGTGTAGGTGGTCCTGGCTATACAATCCCTTGCGAAACTGAAGGTAACCCACACAAACACGTTCGTGGCGCTTTGTCCATGGCACATCGTGGACCTAACACTGGTGGTAGTCAATTCTTTATCGTATACGAACCACAACCTCATTTGAATGGAGTTCATACAGTATTCGGTCAAGTCATCGAAGGTATGGATGTAGTCGATAAAATCCAACAAGGCGACCGTATGCAAACTGTTGAGGTCGTAGAGGACTAATGGCAGGTATTAAACGCTATTGCTTAGAACATCCAGAATGGTTGCAAGTAAAAATGAAGGGGAACTTTTCTTTTGGTTATGACCAAGAATGGTATGAAGATGCCTGGAAACGGTTAGCAGGTTGTGGACCAACGACGGCAACACAAGTGATTTCTTATGTACTATTTCGTGATGGTCACCTTTCACTAACAAACTATGCAGATGGAGAACAGGCGCTAAAACGAATGAATCAAGTATGGGAATACGTGCGACCTCGCTATGGTGGCGGACTCTATAAAAGTACTTGGTGGGAACAAGGTGTGAACCAATATATGGCGGACCATCATTTGTCATATACGGTGAAGCGTTTACCGATTATGCCATTGAAAGGGAGTCGGTATACCTTAGAAGAGGTGACAGAGTTTATTCAAACTGGACTGGAACAGAATTGCCCGGTAGCGTTTTTAAATCGTCATCGTGGACAAGAAGAAGGTCTATCTACTTGGCATTGGGTTCCCATTGTATCTATGCAGATTAATTATGATGATACGCGATGTGTTGTCTATGATGAAGGTATAGAACGAACGTTTTCACTATGCCGTTGGTTACGAGATAATTTACTGGGTGGAGCTTTTTTATACATCCAGTCACAATGTGAGGAGTAAGAAATGACACAATGGATTAAAGAAATGCAATCCCCTCATCTTGCGTTAAGCGCAGAGGTGGATGAAATTTTATATTCTGGAAAATCCGACTTCCAAACCATCGAAGTCGCTCATAGTTTAGAATATGGGAATATGCTTGTGTTGGATGGAGTGTTTCAAACATCGGAACGAGAAGAGTTTGTGTATCATGAAATGATGAGCCATATTCCACTATTTTTGCATCCAAACCCTAAGCATGTATTGATCATCGGTGGCGGTGATGGTGGCGTTGCTAGAGAGTGTGTACGTCATAATTGTGTAGAAACAGTGACAATGGTGGAAATTGATGGTAAAGTAGTGGAATTGGCAAAACAATATTTGCCTTCTATTGCTGATGCTATGATTCGCCAAGACCCTAAATTAACAGTAACGATTGGCGACGGTATCGGGCATGTAGCGGAAAAAGAAAATTTCTATGATGTGATCATTGTAGATTGCTCTGACCCAATTGGCCCTGGTGAAGGTTTATTTACAGAAGAATTTTACAAAAATACACATCGTGCCTTAAAAGAGGATGGTTTATTTGTACAACAAACAGAATCTCCAGTAATGCACCAACAATTGGTATCTGATGTATTCTACTATGTGAATAAACACTTCCCTGTGACTCGTCTATATACAGCGTTCATTCCGTTATATCCAACAGGTATGCATTGTTTTACCATGGGATCTAAAAAATACGATCCATTGACGTGGGAATCAAGTCGTGAACTCGATTTTACAACTAAATACTATAACTATGGCATCCAAAAATCTGCATTCGTATTGCCAAACTTTGTGAAACAATATTTACAAGAAAGAATTGCAGAGTAGACTATATACCTAGGAGCGCTATAGATAGGTAATGATGAACTAGCACTTTCCTGATGAAAGTGCTAGCTTTTTTATAACAAGAATCTTCTATTGGATAGTCAATATTTTGTGATAAATGATATTGAAATTCCTAGTGAATAGGTATACAATAAGAAAAATATTATATTTACAATGTAAAGATATATAATACACTCGTATTCATGTGAATTAACAAAAGGGGAGACTATAATGAAACAATATGATTTATTAATCATTGGCTTTGGTAAAGCTGGTAAAACATTAGCTGCCACATTTGGCAAAGAAGGAAAACAAGTAGCTTTAATTGAGCAAGATCCAGCTATGTACGGTGGTACATGCATCAACATCGGATGTATCCCAAC
>CAUSMY010000173.1:0-3501 GCA_963533015.1 uncultured Veillonella sp. | reverse complement strand
CAGCAACAGCAGATGGAGCTGGTACTACATTAACAATCGGTGGCGATGCATTAACTGTAGTAAACAAACAAGCTGATGGTAAAACAGCAACAGTGACAATCGGCAAAGATGGTATCAACGCTGGTGGCACGAAGATTACTAACGTAGCCGAAGGTGCGATTAGTAAAGATTCTACAGATGTTGTGATCGGTAAACAATTACATGCTACTAACGAAAAAGTTTCTAATTTAGAAGAAACTAAGTTAAATAAAACTGACGATGTACATGTAAAAGCTGGCACATACACAGTTGATGATACAACAGGTACTGTTGCGTTACCTCTTGTGAAAGGCGATGCAGATACGGCTACTGGTAAGAATGTAACAATTTCTGGTATCGTAACGCATGCAGCTCTTTCTAACACAATGGACACTTACGAATTGCACATCGATGGCGACAAGGCTTCCAAGGCTACGACTACTCTTAAAAAAGGTCTAGCAGTTCGTGGTGCAGAAAACTTCACTCCTGATGCAGCAACGCAAGAAAAGGGTATCAATATCCAAGCTACAGCTACTGAAGGTGGCGTAAGTGTTAAATTATCTGATACATTAACTAAGATGAAAGGTATTACTTTCACTCCAGCTGAAAACAGTAAAGAGGCAGTAAGCTTAACATCTAATGGTCTAGACAATGGTGGTCATACAATCACGAATGTAGCGGCTGGTCAAAATGATACAGACGTAGTGAATGTGGCACAGTTGAAAGGAATTGCAAATGTAGTTGGTGATGTGAATAACCGTGTTAACCGATCCAGTGCACAATCTGCGGCGTTGGCTGGGTTACAAACATTGCAATATGATCCGTTGGAGCCAACACAAATCTCTGCAGGTATAGGTTACTATAAAGGATCTACTGCTTTGGCGCTTGGCGTGGGTCATTATAAAAATGAATCTACTTTGTTCCATGTAGGTGCTTCTGTTAATGGACATGGCGATGAAGTGATGGCAAATGCAAGTGTCACATGGAAATTTGGTTCTCGAGCAACAGAAAGTGCTGTGAAAGATACATATCGTCAAGGTCCTATCAGTGCATCTTATACATTACAAGACAAAGTGTCAGCTTTAGAAGCTCAAAACCAAATACAAAGCGAAAAAATTAATGCTCAAAATCAAGTGATAGAAGATTTGAAGGCACAATTAGCAGAAGTGCTTCAATACATTAGAAAATAATAGTTTCTGGTCTATTATTTTTAGTGTAACAGCATAGCTATTAGTCAAAAAGGGGCTGTAACAAAATGTACATTTTACATTTTTGTTACAGTCCTTTTTGCAAACAGAAACTACGAAGGTTTTTGAGACAGTAATATCTGCTATACAGATGCTCCTTTTATAGTGTAAGTGAAGTGTATGTTGTTGTTATGAGTACACTTATAATATGCAATTCGTGGAAAAATCGGGGGGGGAAGTGTATAAGAAAAAAATTTGCCTAAAATGATTGAAACTGCTTGATACTAATGATAATATGTATGTGTATTCTTATAATTTTTTTGGCAAATACAGGAAAAAGTGTTCAAGCCTTCTATATAAGGTTTAGGTTGGACTGTATGGTTATGTGTGTATATGTATATGGGGTGTAGTATGAAACGATATGACGTATTGCTATCTTGTATTACTCTTTCATTATTGACAAATGTGTGGACTGTATCCGCAGAGGTGATAACAAGAGACAAGTATACTGTGGTGTATTCAAATCCTGGAAAGGAAACGTCTTATACGTACGATGCAACTAAGGAAGATAAGCCGTTGAATTTTTTAGCAATTTCTGCATTGGGTGGCACTAATAATATCACGATTAAAGGTAAATTAGAAGATTCCAATGGACCATCTAGTACGTTCAATACCAATACATCAGTTGTGGGACTACGTGAAGGGGACTATCGTTTTTCACTTAATTCTAAGAAAGCTTATGAGCCATCATCAAGTATCTTGATATCTGATGGCGGTGTTGCTGGAGAGAATAATATTGTATTTGAGGATGTTACCGTTGACAATCATATCATGTCATCTGGGATTCAGACAATGGATCAAATCAGTGTGAATAGTACCGGAAAGCAGGGCCTTGCGGCTGCGTCGATTACATTTAAAGGGGTGAATACCATCAACACCTTATTAGATGATCCAAAGCTAGATACCTATGCTAGAAAACAGTCAAATGGTATTATATTGTACAATAATAGTGCAACTGTAGGAAACTATCATATACATTCAGAAGTAGGATCTACATTGAATGTGAATGTTACGTCAGCTTCTAGTCATGCTCGTGGTATATCTGTGAATCATTATAATAATACGGTTAGATCAACGGCTGTAAAAAAAGAAACCCCCACTGTGACGGTGATGGAGTTTGATGGTGATGTGAATGTAAAAATAGATAGACATGGTCAAGAAGAGGCAGAAAATTATGGCATTGTTCTCATTTCCAGGGCGAGTAAAAGAGATCGGGATACAATTCCCGATGATTCTAAATTAGAAGCTATATTTAGGGGCAATCTCACTGTAGATGTAACACCTGTATATGATGCCCAGGGCAATCCTAAAAGCATTGGAGACGCTATTAATGTGGATGGAAAAAATAGCAAAGTTGATATTGTAGGTGGACCAGATAAAGTGATTCAAATCAGAGGGGATATACATGCCTATAATAGTGGTATCGTTAATTTAAATTTAGGTAATAAAGACTCTTATTTTGAAGGCGAGGCTCATATAGGTAAAGAAAAGTTTACATCGAAGCAGAATCTATTTGATGAAACTGTCGATGCTGATGATAATGTCATCCTACGGGCACAGGATATTGAAAAATTTGAGAAACAGATTGAGGGCTGGAAAAAAACACTAGAGAAACCTACCCTATCTGCTAAAGTAAGAGAAAATCTTATGAAAAAGATTGCAGAGGCAGAAGCTTCTATCGAGAAAAGCAAATTGTATTTTGATGAGCATGGCATCATAAAAAATGATGTTATTGATAACGCAAATAATGCGATTAATCTTACTATGAGCAATGGCGCTCACTGGAAAGTCACGAATGATTCCATGGTGAAAGATTTGGATTTAACCAAAGGTGCCATTGTAGAATTTGCAGGCGCTAACAAGTATGTCAATGTATCTGTAAAACATTTAATAGGGGATGCAGGAACACTGAAAATGAACGGGAATATTGTCAGTGGTGATGCTGATAGATTGGTGACTCGAAAAGGCAGTGATGGAGTCTATAATATTGTCTATAAAGATGATGGAACAGCTAAAACGAAGGGCCGTGAGCACTTAAAACTTGTAGAAAACTTAGGAGATTTGACTGACAATAAGGCCAAGTATAAATTACTGTATGGTACTACAGATCAAGGGGCCTATGAGTTCACTGTATCTAATTCTGAAACTTCAAAGATAGCCCAAATTGAACCAGATGGAAAGAATGATTTTTACTTAAATCCTACTGGTCGATTGAGTTCTGGAGCTCAGGCTGTTG
>CAUSMY010000172.1:0-3502 GCA_963533015.1 uncultured Veillonella sp. | reverse complement strand
TTATTTAACTTCGATTATGATCATATTGATGTAGTGGTACATCCACAAAGTATTGTGCATTCTATGATTCAAATGAAAGATGGAGCTATATTGGCACAATTAGGGAATCCAGATATGCGAGAACCTATTCAATACGCAATGACCTACCCAAAACGGTATCCATTACAAATGGAACATTTAGACTTTACCAAGGGATTGGACCTCCAGTTTATGGCACCTCGTTGGGATGATTTTCCAGCTCTTCGATTGGCTTTCACAGTGGGGAAAGAGGGCGGTTATGCACCAGCTGTTTTCAATGCAGCCAATGAGATGGCTGTGTATGCATTGCTGGATGGAAAAATTACCTATGGACATATATATGAGATAGTTTCTACGGTTCTAAGCCGCATGAATAATAGTGTGCCTACATCCATAGAAGATGTGCTTTCTATGGATGTATGGGCTAGACTAGAAGCTACGAAAGAAATACAAAGGAGAAGTGCATGTTAATTACTATATTAGGAGCTGTCTTCGTATTCGGTGTTATTGTTATGATTCATGAATTAGGACACTTTCTAACAGCCAAAGCCTGTGGCATGCGTGTAGATGAATTTGCCATCGGTATTGGTCCTAATGTAATTCAAAAACAAAAAGGCGAGACATTGTATTCGATCCGCCTGTTACCTCTAGGAGGATTCAATAAAATTGCAGGTATGGATCCATCTGAAGATGTGGGAGAGCGAGGATTTAATAACAAACCGGTATGGCAACGATTCATAGTCATTGCTGCTGGTGCTACATTTAATTTTTTGTTAGCTATTGTTATCTATTTTTGTATCTTTGCTTTTCATGGAACAACAGTGCCGTCGCATGAGCCAGTTATTGGCGATACTTTTGCGGGAAATCCAGCGGCAGAGGCTGGTATCCAACAAGGTGATAGAATTTTAACTATTAATGGACAGCCTATTCAAGAGTGGAAAGATATTAGCCAGTCTTTGCAAGGTCATAGCAATCATGTAGTATCTGTTACACTTGATAGAAAAGGTGAAATCATTTCTACTACAGTGATTCCTCGGGAATCTGGTGATAGAGTTGTGATTGGTATTAATCCAGTAATGGATGTAAAACAGTACGGTATAGGTGCATACGCTGTATATGCTGTGACACATACAGGGTCTACCATTATGGAAATGTTACAAGGATTATGGAATATTGTAACAGGTCATAGTAAAGGTGATGTAGCGGGTCCAATCGGTGTTGCACAAATGGCTGGTCAAGTAGCTCAACATGGTTTTATTAGCTTGCTGTTATTTACGGCTTTACTCAGCTTAAACCTAGGTGTCATCAATCTATTACCAATCCCTGTATTAGATGGTGGTCATTTAGTATTATTAATCCTCGAAGGTATTACGGGTCGTAAATTGCCAGAAAAAGCGTTACAATATATCCAAATGACTGGAGTAGGCCTATTATTGTTAGTGTTTGTATATTCTACATTCCAGGATATTCTACGATTATTTTAGAGGTATACTATGATAGAACGTAAACCGACAAAAGGTATTCAAGTGGGTACCGTATATATTGGAAATCACGCACCAGTTAGTATTCAATCTATGATTACCACGAATCCTGTAAAAGTAGAGCAATCTATTGAAGAAATTAATCGTCTTGCTACAGCGGGATGTGAATTGGTGCGTCTAGCCGTTCCTGATATGGCGGCAGCAAAAGCTATTAAAGATATTAAAGAGCGCGCGATGATTCCATTAATTGCGGATATCCATTTTGACTATCGGTTAGCACTACAAGCTATTGACAGTGGAATTGATGGGCTTCGTATTAACCCAGGTAATATAGGTAGTATCGATAATGTGGTAAAAGTCGTAGAAAAAGCTAAACCTAAATTAATTCCTATCCGAATTGGTGTCAATGCGGGGTCCTTACCACAACATGTATTAGAGGCTTATGGAGGACATCCTACAGCTGATGGTATGGTAGAGACCGCTTTGGAACACATTCGCATTCTGGAATCTTTAGAATACGATCAAATGAAAGTTTCTATAAAAGCTACAGATGTGCCTTTAATGATTGAAGCATATCGTAAGTTATCTAGTAAAATCCCATATCCATTGCATCTAGGTGTTACAGAAGCAGGTACTATTAAACAAGGAACGATCAAATCTGCTATTGGTATAGGAACACTTCTAGCAGATGGTATTGGTGATACAATCCGTGTATCTCTAACTGGAGACCCGATCCATGAGGTAGAAGTAGCCAAAACTATTTTAAGTTCTTTGGAGCTACGTACCTTTGGAGCAACCATGATTTCATGCCCTACTTGTGGACGATGCCAAGTGAACCTATTTAATATGGCAGATATTGTGGAAGAGCGGTTGAAATCTATCAAAGCACCAATCCGTGTGGCTGTTATGGGTTGTGTCGTTAACGGTCCAGGAGAAGCACGAGAAGCAGATTTTGGTATTGCTGGTGGGAATGGACAAGGTATCATTTTCCGAAAAGGAAAAGTCTTTAAAACCGTTCCTGAAAATGAATTAGTGGACACATTGTTTAAAGAAATTGAGCTATATTTAGAATCTTTAGAGTCATAAATTCATTAGATGGTTTCTTTGTTTGAGATAGAATACGTAGTACAGAAATAAGCATAGAAATATACCATCGTATGAGTATGTAAAGGAGTTAGTTATGTTAGCAAGTCGCTTATATGCACCAACATTACGAGAAATGCCTTCAGATGCTGATGTAATCAGCCAACAATTAATGTTGCGCGCAGGCTTTGTTCGTAAAGTAGCAGGTGGATTATATACTTATTTGCCGTTGGCTTGGCGCAGTATTCATAAAATTAATGAGATCATTCGTGAAGAAATGGAGGCTATTAATAGCCAAGAAATCATGATGCCCATCTTACAACCTAGTGAATTATGGGAAGAATCTGGCCGTTGGGCTGCGTACGGCGCAGAAATGATGCGTATTTCTGATCGTCATGGCCGTGAATATTGCTTAGGACCAACTCACGAAGAAATGGTAACTAATCTAGTTCGAGGAGAAGTCAACTCCTATCGCCAATTACCTTTGAGTTTATATCAAATTCAAAATAAATACCGTGATGAACGCCGTCCACGCTATGGATTGATGCGTAGCCGTGAGTTCATTATGAAAGATGCCTATTCTTTTGATATTGATGAAGAAGGTATGAACAAATCCTTTTGGGATATGTATGAGGCATATACGAATATTTTCAAACGTTGTGGCTTAACATGTAAACCAGTAGAAGCTGACAATGGCGCTATTGGCGGTTCTGGCAGCTTTGAGTTTATGGCATTGGCAGAGTCTGGTGAGGCGGATGTGATTCACTGTACGATATGCGACTATGCTGCTAATATTGAAATTGGCCAACCAAAAGCATTAGAAGTAGATACAGAAGAAGCTAAGGAATTGGAAACAGTATCTACACCAGATGCTAAAACAATTCAAGCGGTAGCCGATATGTTGCAATTGCCATTGGAAA
>CAUSMY010000171.1:0-3511 GCA_963533015.1 uncultured Veillonella sp. | reverse complement strand
CTACACTATAAAGGAATAACAGATACACATGTATTCCCTACAGTGAAAGGCAAAAAACAAAAATAATACAAAGAGGAAAGGATGTATATAACAACACCTTTCCTCTTTTTCTTATCTAGGACAATATGTCTTCTGCTGTAATTAATGCATCTAATTCTTCTAACGCACGTTGCGCAATCAATGCATTCTTTTCTTTTTTCTTACGTACTTTTGCCCCCCAAGGTTCCATAATACCAAAATTTATATTCATAGGTTGGAAGTTCGATCCTTCATAGGCACTAATATAGTGGCTTAATCCACCCAATGCTGTTGTTTTAGGGAACGTAATAAACTCTTTTCCACGAAGCATGCGAGTTACTTGAATGGCTGCCATCATACCTGCTGCCGCTGACTCTAAGTATCCTTCTACGCCTGTCATTTGACCAGCAAAGAACAATCGAGTATCCGACTTTAATTGAAATGCGTGATTCAATAGTTCAGGAGAATTGATGTACGTATTACGATGCATCACACCATAACGAATGAACTCAGCATTTTCTAGCCCTGGAATCATTTGGAAGACCCTCTTTTGCTCTCCCCATTTTAAATGGGTTTGAAAGCCCACTAAATTATACATAGTAGCTTCCTTATTTTCTTTACGTAATTGTACCACTGCATGCCACTCAATATTATTCCGAGGATCTACAAGCCCTACTGGTTTTAATGGTCCATATCGCAATGTATCTACCCCACGGGATGCCATAATTTCAACTGGCATACAGCCTTCAAAATAGATTTCTTTTTCAAAGTCTTTTGGTTGCACCACATCAGCTGTAGTTAAGGCTTCATAAAAAGCATTATATTCTTCTTTTGTCATAGGACAGTTCAAATAATCTGCATCACCTTTATCATATCTAGATGCGGCAAACACTTTGTCATAATTCAATGACTCAGCTGTAACTATCGGTGCTGCAGCATCATAGAAGTAAAAATCCTTTGATCCTGTTAAGGCTTTGATCTTAGCCCCTAAAGCTTCAGATGTTAATGGACCACTGGCAAAAATGACAATTCCTTCTGATGGAATCTCTGTCACCTCTTCATGATATACAGTGATCAAAGGATGCTCTTTAATCCGTTTGGTAATTCTTTCACTAAATGCATGACGATCTACCGCTAAAGCACCACCTGCAGGCACTTGCGTTACATCAGCAGATTCCATAATCAAGGAATCTAGACGACGCATTTCTTCTTTCAAAAGACCCACTGCATTTTTAATCGTATTCGCACGAAGTGAATTAGAACACACTAGCTCTGCAAATTGATCGGTATGATGTGCCGGTGAAGAAACGTTAGGACGCATTTCATATAAATGTACTGGAATCCCTCGTTTAGCCAGTTGATAAGCCGCCTCTGATCCAGCAAGGCCAGCTCCAATAATAGTTACATATTCATTCATTCTTTATCTTCTTTCTTTGTTCTAGGTTTACGTTTTGGTCTAGTTTCGCAGTCTGCATTAGAGCAAAACTGTTTCGTCGTACCATTTTTATAGACTTTTTCAGCCATTAAGCTACCACAAACGGGGCAGGTTGCATTGATTGGTTTATCCCACATCGTAAAGTCACAGTCTGGGTATCCTTCACATCCATAAAATAGACGACCACGTTTTGATTTGCGCTCTAAAATCTCATGTTTTTTACACTTAGGGCACATGACGCCTGTGCTAACTGTAATGGATTTAATATTTCGGCAATTAGGATAGTTTGAGCATGCCAAATATTTACCATATGGGCCTAGTTTGTATACCATGTCATGGCCACATTTTTCACAAAGAATCCCACTTTTTTCTGCCTCAATTTGTATTTTTTCAGCAGACTCAGCCTCATATAATTCTTTTTCAAATCCTTCGTAAAATTTATGAATAACAGCTTCATAAAAATTGGTACCTTGTGCAATATGGTCTAAATCTTCTTCCATAGAAGCCGTAAATTTTGTATTAATGAACTCTCCAAAATGGGAGGTTAAAAACTCTACCACAGCAAATCCTAACTCTGTAGGTATAAATTGTTTATCCTTACGCTCTACATAATTTCGTTTTAAGATCGTGTCAATTGTGGCTGCATATGTACTTGGACGTCCAATACCTTGTTCCTCCAACACTTTAATAAGGCCAGCCTCTGAATATCGACTTGGTGGTTGTGTAAAATGTTGAAGTCCATCCATAGAAATAGGCTCCACTATGTCTCCCTCTGCAAAATGCGGCAACATACGGTCCTCTTCTTTTTTAGTGTCCTCATAGACCTCTGTGAACCCCGCAAATAATACACGACTCCCAGTCGTTTTTAATGTATAGTCATCTATTTCAAATTGTACAGTTACCGTTTCACTTTTTTGTGGTGCCATTTGGCTGGCTAAAAAACGATTCCAAATTAATGTATACAGCTTTAACTCATCACTAGTTAAATAGGAAGCTACCGCTTTTGGTGGTAGTTCTAACATAGTAGGACGAATAGCTTCATGCGCATCTTGTGCATTAGCTTTTGTACCAAAAGTATTCGGTTTTGATGGGTAAAAATCTGGCCCAAATGTTTTAAGAATATAGGATTTAGCTGCCGCTTGCATATCCTTTGAAACCCTTGTGGAGTCCGTACGCATATAAGTAATCAATCCCACATGACCATAGCCACCAATTTCTTTACCTTCATACAAATGTTGCGCCGCTGCCATGACCCGTTTTGCATTCATACTTAATTTACGCACACCATCTTGTTGCATCGTGGATGTAGTAAAAGGGGCTGGCGCTTTTCTACTACGTTGACGTGTTTCTACAGTTCGAACAGTCGCCTTTCTATCGCAAATATCTTCTAAAACTGCACTGCTTTCTTCTTCATTAGAGATACTTAATTTATCTTCCCCTTTGTGTGTCACTACTACGTCAAACGTTTCTTTGGTACTTGTCTTATACTGACCTTCTATGGTCCAATATTCTTCTGGTACAAAGGCCTGTATTTCTCGTTCACGATCACAAATAATCCGCACTGCTACAGATTGTACTCGACCAGCACTAAGACCTTTACAAATTTTTTTCCACAATAAAGGGCTTAATTTATATCCTACGATTCTATCTAACACACTACGTGCTTGTTGTGCATCAACCATATGCATATCAATAGGTCTAGGATGTTCCATTGCCTCTTGAATAGCATGTTTAGTAATCTCATTAAAAGTAACACGACATGGTGTGGTTCCATCCATATTTAAAATATGGGCCAAATGCCACGATATAGCCTCTCCTTCACGGTCAGGGTCAGTGGCCAAGTAGATAGCTTTTGCTTTATCTGCTTCTTTACGCAAATCTTCGATCACTGCTTTTCTACCTGGTACATTTAAATAGCGTGGTAAGAAGCCATTTCCAATGGAAACACCCATCTGCATCTTCGGTAAATCCCGCAAATGCCCCATACTTGCTTTGACTACATAATCTTCACCAAGAAACTTTTCAATTGTATTTGACTTGGCAGGTGACTCCACAATA
>CAUSMY010000170.1:0-3511 GCA_963533015.1 uncultured Veillonella sp. | reverse complement strand
CTTTTATGTTACTGACTTAAATAGTGAAAGTTTCGAAATATTCGCCTGTGCTCTTATTATCTTATTTGCTAATAGTTTACTCGCTGGCATCGTAGCCAAATGGCAAGGCTATAGTATCGGAAAAACAGAAATTGTGCGCAACGCTACTATGTTTTCTAACATTGGCAACCTCGGTGTTGCTCTTGGTACCTTTGTCTTTGCCAATGATCCGTACATCATCGACGGAGCCACTCCCTATTTACATGATGGCGTGATTGCTATTATTGCTACCTTTATTATCCAAACTATTTTCTGCAACTCTCTTGGCTTTTATCAGGCGGGTAAAGGGAAGCTCACTACACGTGATTCGATTCGCACTATATTGCATATTCCCATCATTTACTGTGTGCCTTTATCTATATTAGCGCATTACTATAGCCCTATCGACCTTACACAAACTATCATATGGGGGCCTCTCGATATATTTGGCCGCTGCTTTGTAGGGGCTGCTATGCTAACCTTAGGGGTACAACTTAACCGTACACCTTGGAACTTTGTAAAGAAAGATGTCCTCATCACATCTGCATTGCGATTGATTGCAGGACCTATCGTAGCTCTCGCTGTCGTATTGCCCATTACTATGTATTACATGCCACTGCAGGCAATTGCAGCACAAAGTATTATCATTGCCTACGCCGTACCATCAGCGGTCAATACAGCTCTCATGGCCGTCGAAATGAATAATCATCCCGAGCTGGCTACACAAATTGTACTGGCCACTACGGTGTTGTCTTCTTTTACAATGCCTTTGGCGATTCTATTGGCCTATTATATCTTTCCTTTGTAATTACACACACATATAAACACCCCTATCTATCGAGGCAACTATCGTAGATAGGGGTTTCCTATGCAAAAAGGGCTGCTATTGCAACCCTTTCACATCGTATTATTTTATTGATGGCCTACATGTTCTAAGCCCTGGCGAATCAAAACGATAACGTGGTCATCATTCAAACGATACCAAGCCGTTTTACCTTCTTTTCTAAAGGTTACGAGTCTTGCTTGACGCAATACACGCAACTGATGAGATATAGCCGATTGGCCCATATCCATCGCATCTGCAATTTCAGTTACACACATTTCTTTCTGAAGCAGATGTCTAACAATACGCAAGCGCGTTGGATCACCTAGGACCTTAAATAGTTCAGCTAACAATTGTGCTTCCAACTCTTGTTGATTTGTTTCCATCTTAACCTCGCTATCATAACAATTATACAATACTATTCCTTACCATTTGATGTTTCTATTATATCATCTTTTTTCGGTTCTGTATCACCAATTTTTTCTAATAATATTCGAGAATCCTTTTCTTGGTCCACTACACTTTCAGGAACAGCTAATTCTAAAGGTACACCTTTTGCATACACCCCTGTCATAACACCATATCCGTCTTTAATTTTAAGCGTCCCAATCAAGGTTCCTTTATAATTCGTATAAAATTTACTATCTACTTTTGTGAGATCTACTTTTACACGATTGAAAGGTATAGCAAATTCTACCACCCCATGGTCAAAATGCTTGACTTTGGCCCGAATATACTCTTGCTCTGTAGGCTTCACATCAGTAGCCCCTACAACTTGTAATATCCCTGTAGGTTTTGGTGTAACCAGTACATATACTTCATGACCTTCTTCTGGAATTGTTTCTCCTTGCCAAGTTGCATAAGACCCTAGGAACTCTACATCTAAATAATCCGATGGAACCCATCCCAGATGTCGGCTTACTTTAACAGGCCACTGATATTCAGCTCCACCTTGCAATAATGTAGTATATCGTTGCTGAATATAAAACTGACTCAAAACGGCAGCAATCACAGCTAGGCCAAAGAAGATCCACTTTTTTATTCCTTTCATAGATCCTCCCTCCTTGTTACTTCCTCTGCATCTACAGTGGAAGTAGACATGTCTGTTGAATATGCTGCATCCATATCAGATGTAGGCAATGCCTCTACTTGGCGTTGTACTTGACGAACCCGTTGATTGGCTACGGATCGTTGTTGGCCTTTTCGCCATAAATATACCGCATTGATGCCCAAGACAACTAGGCCTAGTACCAAGAATGACACGCCTCTTTCAATAAACGTAAAGCTAGGGTCAAAAAAACGCGCCCCAAACATAGCAATTAATGTCACCACCGCACCATTTAATAAGCTCATCTTTTTAACCATGGTCCCTCTGATAAAAGTTCCCAAGGCTGCGATTAAAATATAAGCATTAAACAAGATCGATGTAACAATCGGTGTGGCCCCTGATACAGCTAGGATATATCCACCAAATACTGTAAACGGTATAAACCCAATACAAGCCTCAATGCGTCGTCCTACTAGTAGTCGGCGTAATAGTGTTCCTGCAAAAAATAAACTACACACCATGAGCACCCAAATCCACCAAGCCATGGTACTGTCTGCGATACGAATCCATGTTCCAATATACGTGCCCTCTACAATGGTATAGAGCATCGCAATGGCACCAACACCTTTGCAGGGAAGAGCCAATAAAGCAATTCGTTTCTCCAAGGTGCCTAGAGCATACGTAACAGCCGCTAATACACTGATAAAGAATAGATTCATCTGTGGTTCATAGGTAGAAAGGATGAAAAAGACCTCTCCAAAGATAGCGCCAATAAAAGCCCAAGCCACCCACATCAACAATGGATCTGTATTCGTTTGATTTTGCTCAAACCTTCGCAGGAAGTAGGGTACTGCAAGCACTAATAATCCGCCTACTGCTAACGGCCCTACCCAAGCATTTAAGGCATGATTCGAGAAACTCCACCCCAATACACCGATAAGATAAGAAATCATACCTACACCTGAGTTCAGGATGTAGATGATCGGCAACGAGCAACATAAGATAATCAGCACATAGAGTCCGATATGTTCTCCTGTGTAATATGTGTCTGCCACTAGAAAAGTAGCCGTCGTCAATACTCCCATATAAATGAGCGTAATCACTTCTGCCGCTACACTAGCAGGCTTTGCTTTCCATACACCAAAAGCTGCCACCACCATAGACATGAGTAACATCGCTAACGACCAATCAAAACGTCCATTAGGGGAAAATCCATACCAATATCCCGCAAACAAGAGAATAATACCCAATACAATGAGCATGGCTCCTCCTAGTACAGTGATGAGTCGCGTCCAAGACGGCCCTTCTTTGGGAATATACCCATACTTGAGTTGCAACTGTTGACTTTGCTCCTCTGTAATAATTCCATCTGCTTTCCACTGTGCTAGTTCCTCATGAAGCCAACGTATATGTTTTACATTCATAAGCCTCTCCATAGAAAAAGGCTTTGCTCCTAGAACAAAGCCTTATATCCTATTATTTAACAATCAATACCGGACATGTGGAATGACTGGTTACATAACTACTTACGCTCCCCATAAACAAGCCTTTCAATGGCCCCAATCCACGGCTCCCCATAACAATTAAGTCTGCATCATATTTTTTGGCTACTGCTAATACAG
>CAUSMY010000169.1:0-3514 GCA_963533015.1 uncultured Veillonella sp. | reverse complement strand
TAATACGTATGTAATAGATACTTTATATAAAGGAGATATAGTGGCATTCTTGCCTACTCAAACATTTGAATTTGAGGTTTACAATGCTCCTTTAGGACAAGAATCTATTTTTATGATATCAAAGCACAATGAATCATATATGGGGTTAGAGTTAGGTGGAGATAAAATTGAGATTATATTACCAGAGCTTATGTTTCAAACATATAAGACTTGGGGAAATGTTAGTGATAAGAAGTCACTTTTTATATCATCTATAATTATGCCAGCTATGGTTGAAGCTTTATGTGAGCTAAAAAATGATACAGTTAGTCATGATTTACAATGGGTTTCATCCATATATGATATTGTAGAGCGAGAAAATATTAATTTAGAAAATGAATCTCCATTTATAGTTGTACAAAAATTATTGCTTCAACCGTTTGATGATGTAGTAGAAAATTTATTTGATGATGAGGATAAAGATGAGTGATACTAATGCAAATATAAAAAGAATTAAATATTTTAAAGATAGTTTTTTAGATGAATTTAAACGAGACTTCCAAGTAAGATACTATCCATTATATAAGCTAGGAAAAGCAGAGGATATAGTTAGAGCGGTAGATACGACTAATAATATTATAGAATCAGATATAGAATACGAATATATCCCTTTACGTCCAGAGAGTGTAGAGTATGATCCAGACATTATTCAATATAATATGAGAACTGTTTGGAAAAGTTTGCATGGATTAACAAGGACACAAGCAGAGTTAGAGAAAATTTGGGTTTCCCTAGCACATACAGATTATATAAATTATTCTTTAGCGTGTTATGATACATATGTTAAGTGTGATAACATAGAGAAAGAAGTAAAAAATTTAAAGTCTAGAACATATTTTACAAATGGTTCAAAGCGTTCTTTAGCAATCCATAATTTAGCAAGTTATTGGTGGTTAGCTTATTATTTTATTGATGAAAGTAATAGTAACCCATTTCATTTATTAGATTTTTTAGTAAGTAAACCATATAGAGGAAATGCTATCGTCTTGCTTTCAAGTAATATTATTTCCACAAAAGAGATTGCGATAGGATTATTAGATGCAATTCGAGAATTAGTGGAGAATAGAGGTGTTCCGAATAACCGTTCTGTGTACGCTCAATCTACAGCTCTTCTAAATAAAATTGGCGGTATTCGTATTCTAGATACACTTACAAGGCAAGAAATTAAGGATATTATTCTCGAAAATTATCCATACTAACTCCAAAGAAAGGTTTACAACAAATGGAGCCCACACAAGTACAACAAGCCAATGATCTTATCATGCTTTTTCCAGAACAATATCTAGCAGAAATTAAATTCCCTCATACAAGAGAAATTGCAATCTATCTTTGTGAAAGCATAGAAGTATTCAAAGGCGATCGAGTACGCGTAACAGGTCCCATGGAAAGTAAAATTGGTACAGTAGTCGAAGTAGACTTTCCAATAGAAATTCCTACTCATATACATGACCAAGTTATTTCCGTCATAGATACAGAACTCTTTGGAGGCTTTCATATCGTAGATCATATATGGTTAACCTATGATCCGAAGCCTCTGCATAAAGAAAAAATTAGAGATTGGTTTATATCGCCGTATCGTCACACACATTGTGTACCTGTTGCTGATTTCGAGCCTTTTCACTTATATGATATAGATACATTTCCTATTTACACGATTCGCTCTAAGCGGGGAAGAGAATACTTTGAGGAAGAGCGTGTTGTGTATATATGTATAGATAAAACTACTGGCTATGCAATTGTGGAAGGGTCTGAATATTATGAAGTACATTTTACATTCAATGATGAGCAGATTACTTCTATGGGGTGTAATTGCTATTGTGATGGTCATTGTAAACATGAATATGCTGTTTTGCTAGAATTAGAATGCTTGATAGAAGATTTTATGTGTACTAGTGATGATGAATATGTTGAAAGTCAATTCCTAGCTGCAATCAATCGGGATATAGTGTGGAATATGAGCGTACGAAATAAATGGTATACTAAGATTAGCCTTCCTAATGAGGAAATGGACGATGAGGATTTTGAAGGGATAGAGATTATATATTAATTAAGGAGGACCCATGCAAGAATGTAAACTTTCATCTGAAATGAAATTCGATGGTAAATTAATAAAAGTAACATACGACATTGCCGACGTGAATGGAAAGGAAGCCTGGCGTGAGGTGGTTCACCATCCAGGTGCTAGTGCTGTGGTAGCCATTGATGAGGACAATCGTATCATTATGGAAAAACAGTTCCGCTATGCATTGAACGATTATTTATTGGAAATTCCTGCCGGTAAATTAGATGTTGGTGAAGATCCTTTAGTATGCGCCAAACGTGAGCTAGAAGAAGAAACCGGTATTATCGCTACTGAATGGATTAGTCTTGGCACCATTGCTACGTCTCCTGGATTTTGCAATGAAGTCATCCATTTATATGTGGCAAAAGGACTTTCAAAAGGAGAAATCCATTGGGATGAAGATGAATATGTAGAAGTAGAGCGCTATACTTTGGATGAATTGTTACAACGCATTAAGGAAGAAACAATCAAAGATAGCAAAACTTTATCTGCTTTGTTATTAGCAATGCCATATATAAAATAGTCAAATAATGCCTAGGAACAGTATTCCTAGGCATAGGCTTTTTACGATAGAGTAATAGAGAGGAGGTCTCTATGTTTAAACGAATTATAACGATTGTCACAGATAGTGTAGGGATTGGACATAGCCCAGAGGCAGAGCGTTTTGGAGATATGGGTGCTAATACATTGGGCCATATTGACGAGGCAGTTGGTCCTTTACAAATTCCGAATTTACGAAAATTAGGCATCGGTAGGATTGCAGATATTACGCCGCAACAAGATACAGTGGTGGGCGCCTTTGGTCGCATGCATGAGCAGAGTACAGGAAAAGACACCACCAGTGGTCATTGGGAGATGATGGGGCATCCTGTGAAAGTTCCTTTCCCAACATTTTATGACGGGTTTCCACAGGAGTTGATGGATACTTTTACGAAGGAAACTGGCTATGGATTTCTAGGTAATGAAGCGGCATCGGGGACGGAAATTATTGAGCGCCTTGGAGAAGAGCATATGAGAACGGGGAAACCCATTGTGTATACGTCTGCCGATTCGGTGTTCCAAATCGCTGCCCATGAAAGCATCATTCCGTTAGAGGACCTATACAAGATGTGCCAAATCACGCGAGACCGTGTATGTATTGGAGAGTATTATGTAGGCCGTATCATTGCTCGTCCATTTGTAGGGGAACCAGGTCATTTTGTACGCACTTCGAATCGTCATGACTACAGTCGATTACCAGAAGGGCGATTTGTGTTGCAAGCCTTACAAGATGCGAAGGTGCCGACCATTGGAGTAGGGAAGATTGGCGATATTTACGCTCATATTGGACTGGATCAATCCTATCCAACGAAATCTAATTCTCATGGTATGAACCTAGTGGCTGCCTTGTTGGGACATAGTGTAGATGATACA
>CAUSMY010000168.1:0-3521 GCA_963533015.1 uncultured Veillonella sp. | reverse complement strand
GAAATGCCTTGTTAAAGGGCAATTAACTATTCTTGAAGGTATTAGCAACAGAGGTAAATAAAATGAGTGAAAATACTATTAATATTTATATGGGTGCAGAAGATAAAGTAAACGTTAAAGATGCAACTCAAATTATTAAATTGCAAGGGCCAAAGGGCGAACCAGGTCCTAAAGGTGAAGAAGGGGGACAAGGTCCGAAAGGGGAGCCTTTACGTTATGAGGATTTAACCGAGGCACAAAAACTAGAATTAAAGGGAGAAAAAGGCGATAAAGGCGAACAAGGTATTCCAGGCCCTAAAGGTGAACCTTTTAAATATTCTGATTTTACCGAAGAGCAGTTAGCTGCCTTGAAAGGTGAACGAGGAGAAAAAGGGGAGACTGGTGAGCGTGGCCGTAAAGGTCCGCAAGGTGATAACGTAAATCTTGAAACTGTAGCTAAAATTAAAAATCTATTATTAGACAATAATGTATTCGTTAAAAGTGATAGTCTTGAAGGTATTCTTCTTGAATATTTTGAAGCACAAAGAAATAGTAATACTGTTTACTTAGTCAGTGATGAGAATATTGCAGAACCGTATATCACAGTGAACGAAGGCAAAATAAATATTCAATATGGAGTAACCTTGCCATTCCAAATTAATGACAGTGAAATTAAGCACATGGGTAGTACAGGAAATATATCCGTTCCTTTGCCATCTACAACAGAAAATACAACAATCAAATTCTATAGTGCACGAATGAGATTGATGTATACGAAATTAATAGAGGCAACATTATAAGAAGGAGGTTAGGATGTGGACTTGGCAATTTGAGTTGAACGACATATTAACCACATTATCTATAGTTGCGGTGGTTGCTGGACTTGGATATAAAGTGTTGGTTATTCCGTTGCTTGAAAAATTAGATTTGCAAAGACTGCAAGATAATTTAATGATTCAAGAGAAAATGGGTAGCTTAATTGAAACGTTAAAAGACCTAAAAGAAGAAATTAAGTTATCTCGTGAGCAACGCACAAAGGCATATACCGAGCATGTGAAATTAACATCACGTGTGGATAGCATTGAATCTCGAGTTGATGATATTAAGGAGGAGCTACATGAACATACCGCCAAATCTCATCAATACCGTTAAAAAATCATATCAATCTGTAAGGGTGGCCAACATCCACCCTACAGGGGTATTCGCTACACGGGCGCTAGTATTTATTATGCTAGTGCCTATTTTATTGGTAGTGGCTGAGTACATAATGGCTTTTATAAGTGGTTATGTATCTGACGAAACAAATAAATTAATTAGCGTAGGAATAAATATAATCGACCATATATTTATTCCAAGTGTCTTAACGGCTATTGTAGGGTTCTTAGGCCTTTGGGTAGACCGAAACAACAATGGCATTCCAGACCAATTAGAAAAGGAGGATAAACGATGAAGATTTTTATTAATCCCGGACACGATATTAACTTAGATAGTGGCGCAGTCAATCCTGTATATGGTACTCGTGAATGTGATGTAGCACGTGATGCGGGTAAGATGTTGGCACGCTATTTGGAAACTGCAGGATGCGAAGTTCGTACTCTACAAGATGATGATTTAGGCCTTGTATGTGAAACTTCTAACGAATGGGGCGCAGATATATTCGTATCACTTCATTGTAATGCGTTTAATACAGAAGCTAGAGGCACTGAGACTTTGTATAAGTCCTTCAACGGGCAACGATTAGCAAACGACATTCAAAGTCAAATCATTCGCAGCATTAATACAGTTGATCGTGGTGTAAAAAAACGTGATGACCTTTGGGTGCTAAATGGTACAGATGCAACTGCTGTATTAGTTGAAATGGCATTTATTGATAACGAAAAAGACCACGCTATGTTATCCAATGACCTGGATACTATTGTGCGTGCCATCGCTCGTGGCATTACTGATTACATGGGAGGGGTATAATGTATGACAAAATCAAAGTATTATTTAATAACCCTACTTACCGCTATTTTATTATCGGTGGTATTGGGCTCGTCATCTGCCTTTGCCTCGGATATATCTTCTATCAACCAAGCGGAACCGACTATCAGCGTACCATTAACGCAGTGGAACGAGCTCAAGAAAAACAACGAGAAAGCCTTGAGCTCAATCGAAGCATCCAGTATTCCATTGACCGAAGCTCAGAGCTTAGTCATGAAGCAAAAGACCGAGTTGACCGAAGCACACAATACAATCAACAAATTGGAAAACGAATTGATGCAAGCCAAGCTTCAATCAATGAAGCAAGAAGTTACCTTAAACGAAATGCAGAACTCTTTGACCGAATTGAAAGGGCAAATCGACAACGACAAGAGAACAATCAAGCGACTCAAGATGCAACGCAACCTATCTCAGATGGTAGGAGCGGGGGCAATAATTGGAGTAGTAATTCATCGATGACTGAGAGGTGATCCATACATCTCCATAGCGTGTAATGGTGGATACACGCAATCATAAATAAAAGCCTACTAGCTTAGAAAAAAATCTTTGCCAGTAGGCTTATTTTTTTGTTGACGTTACATCGAATTAGATGTATAATGTAATCAAGATAAGGAGTGATTAGATGAAATTTGAAGATGTTATGACATCAGCAGAGGCTGCTGAACGATGGGGTGTAAGTCCTGTTACAGTAAAACAAGCGTGTTCAGGACAACGGAATACGCCACCAAGATTTACAAAAGATGAATGCAGAAAATCAAAAGGAACATGGTTAGTTACTAAACAAGGAATGGAAAGGGTGTATGGAACTATGAAAATCAGAATGACTGTAAAAGACTTATACGAATATATTTGTGAGCATAATAATATTGATGATGTTGTAGATATTACAGAATTACAAGAAGATGGATATAAAAGTTTAAGACGTGCATTAGATTGGAACCATATTCCTGTATTGCCTAAAGAAGGTCATGTAAGTGGCTGGGCTGATCAAGTAGTTACATTCAGAAGTCAAAACAATTTTGATACATTCATGGAAATTTGGAACCCATCAGAAGAATTTAAAATTGAAAGTGCAAAAGAACTTATTTAAAAAGGTATAACTAATCTTAATGGATACCTTGATTGTGCGATATAAAAGTGGTTCGTACAGCGTGTCATATGCACCACCAAATAAACCCGCACTTTGGTGCGGGTTTTTCTTGTTATTGCCTTTGTTTTATCCGTCTATAATCTATTAGTAATATAAGGAGTACTGACATGAAATTAGATGATGTAATGACAACACAAGAAGCGGCAGAACGATGGAATGTTACGGCGGATGCATTGAAACAGAATTGTAGAGGCCGTGTAAAGAATGGATTTTTAGAAGGTGAGTTTAGAAAGTCTGGGAAAATGTGGCTTGTAACTCGTCAAGGAATGGAAAGACTATATGGTGAAGAAATGGATCGTCACATATAATGTATATATTTTATGACATCATTTTGACATCTAATAGCTGTGATGCGTTTATTGGGTATGGCATGTCTTATATCTTATAGACAATACGAGCTTAATAGCTT
>CAUSMY010000167.1:0-3564 GCA_963533015.1 uncultured Veillonella sp. | reverse complement strand
TAAAAAACAGGTAGAAAGTGTGCGAAAAGCACTGGATGAGATTCAACCAGAACGTCTTATGATTTTAGGCACATCGGAAAATATGATTAGAAAAATCACGAAAGCCTTAGGAATCCCTGGACCGTCCTATTATATCCATATTGAAGATGTAGCTAGTCCTAAAGATATTGAAAAGGCACAGCATGCACGCCTGAAAGAAGGCAAACACATTATTCCAGTTCCGTCAGTTGAATTAAAGCCTCATTTTAAAGGTTTTTTAATAGACCCTATTAAATCCTTCTGGCGAAGAACTAGATTATCTACGAAGCAGGATGAAGGATGGGAAAAATCCGTCATACGTCCAGCTTTCAGCTATTACGGAAAACTTGTCTTTGAAGATGCAGTGATTCAAGCACTGATCAAGAATAGCATCGAAAAATCTCCAGGGGTGACAGATGTGCGCAGCATGGATATTAAAAAAAGTAAAGAAGTTAATAATGGATTGATTTTACAATTAGATGTAACAGTGATGTTGGGATTTGTTGTAAAGGAAATCATGGATACATTACAAAAGACTATTCGTCAAGAAATTGAATATATTACAGGCATGTCTATAGAACGACTAGCCATTAAGGTGGGTGGCACCATTGAGCCATCTAAAGTGAAATATAAGCATAAGGAGTAATATGAAGTCATACTATATTTATACATACGGTTGCCAAATGAATGAAAGTGATTCTGAACGATTAGCGCATCAATTAGAGTCGGTCGGTTATATTGCTACTGAAGAAGTAAACGAGGCAGACCTTATCATTTTAAATACTTGTTGCGTTCGTGAAACGGCGGAAAATAAAATTTATGGCCGTATTGGCGAGCTAAAACATTTGAAAGAAAAGAATAAAAACTTAATCATTGCTATCACAGGCTGTATGGCACAGAAGAACCAAGCGGATATGTTCAAACGAGCACCTCACATTGATATTGTATTGGGGACACACAATATCCAACATATCAATGAAATGGTAAAAGAAGTGCAACGTACGAAAAAACGCCAAGTCAATGTGGAAATGGATAACACTGTATTACCGGAACTGGCGGCGAAACCAAATGGTACATTCTTTGCATGGGTACCAATTATGAACGGATGTAATAAGTTCTGTACCTATTGTATCGTACCACACGTGCGGGGACGTGAAATTAGCCGTCCTGTGGATGCCATTGTGAAAGATGTGCGTGAACTTGGTGAAAAAGGCTTTAAAGAAATCACTTTATTGGGACAAAATGTAAACTCCTATGGTTTGGATTTTAAAGATGGCACAGACTTTGGTACTTTAGTAGATGCCTTAGATGGCATTCCAGGTATCGAGCGTATTCGCTATATGACAAGCCATCCACAAGATATGACGAAAGGCATGGTAGATGCCTTAGGTCGTTCTTCTAATATTGTGACACAATTGCATTTACCAGTGCAGTCAGGATCTGACAATATTTTAAAACGAATGAATCGTCATTATTCTGTGGAACAATATAAAGATTTGTTGCAATATTGCCGTGATAAAATCGATGGCGTTACTATCACTACAGATATTATTGTGGGGTTCCCAGGAGAAACAGAGGAAGATTTCCAACAAACATTGCAATTATTGAAAGATGTACGCTATGATATGGCATTTACTTTCATCTATTCCAAACGCTCAGGTACACCAGCGGCTGAATTTGAAGAGCAAGTGCCAGAGGAAGTGAAACGTGTGCGTTTACAAGCCTTGATGGATGTGCAAAATGAGATTTCCCTTGAGTTAAATCAGGCCATGGAAGGCAAGGTGTACGATATCATCGTCGAAGGACCGAGCCGTACCGATGAAAATATGTGGTTTGGTCGTACGTCGGGTAATAAAATGGTCCTATTCCCTAAACAAGATAATTTAAAAATTGGGGATACTATTGATGTTCGCATCGATAAGGGACAAACTTGGGTATTATACGGCACTGTATTATAGAAAGGAGTTAGCAGAATGGGCAAGAAACAAACGCCTATGATGGAGCAGTATTTTAGTATTAAAGCTCGCTATGAAAAGGAACTATTATTTTTTCGATTAGGTGACTTTTATGAGCTTTTTTACGACGATGCTATTACCGCATCACGAGAATTGAATATCACCTTAACAGGTCGAAATGCGGGTGAAGAAGATAAAGCTCCTATGTGTGGCGTTCCTTTCCATTCTGCGGAATCCTATATTGAAAAGCTCATCAGTAAAGGCTACAAGGTAGCCATCTGTGAACAAGTGGAGGATCCTAAAGAAGCAAAGGGAATCGTAAAACGTGATGTGATTCGTGTCATCACGCCTGGTACAGTACTCAGTGAAAATGGTACGAAAGATGGGGAAAATAACTTCTTAGCTTTGACCTATGAAACAGGGGGCCAACGCATTGTGCTGTTCTCAGATATCACTACTGGCGAAGTCATTTGGGAACGCATGGATTGTGGTAATGAAAGTTCTTTATTTGATGCTTTCACCATGTATCAACCAAAAGAGCTTATCTTAGCTGGTAGTAGTGAATTACCTACTAATATTCAAGATTTTTTAACACGTCAAATGTCAGGCATAGCCTTGTCTCCGTTCACGCCTACAGAAACTATAGACAGTATTCGTCTAAAAGGTCGTGAACATTTTTCCGATGCAGGCTTGCTAGAAGAAGATGTATTAGAAGCCTTAGGTTATGTCATTCTCTATTTACAAGAAATTATTAAAACAGATACGTCTCACATTAATTATGTGCACCAACTATCTGTAGGAGACCGAATGATATTGGACACATCTTGTTTGCGCCATTTGGAGATTACAAGAAATGTTCGAGATGGATCCAAAAAAGGAACGCTCCTAGATGTACTAGATAAAACATTAACCCCTATGGGGGCTCGCATGTTGAAACAGTGGATTGAACATCCTTTAATGGATATCCATCGCATCGTACGCCGTCAAATGGGTATAGGTGAATCTATTGATAATCCGACCATGCGTAGTCAACTGTGTTCTTTATTGACTTCTGTGTATGATTTTGAACGCATTCTAAGCCGTGTAGAAACGGGGAGTGTGTCTCCTAGAGATTTTGCATCCTTACGAGAATCACTGCGTGTTTTACCGATGATTCAAGATGTATTACAATATTGTACCTCTAATATTCTTCAAGACTGTTATGGCATGATTCACACCCATGATGATCTATGCAACCTCTTAACACGTGCTATCGTGGATCAGCCGTCGTTGGCGTTGAAAGATGGTCATGTCATCCGTGATGGATACAGTGCAGAATTAGATGAATTGCGATCCTTGGCTACCAATAGCCAAGAGTGGCTACATCGTTTAGAAGAAGAGGCGAAACAAGCTACAGGGATTCGCCTTAAAACAGGATACAATAAAGTATTTGGATACTATTTTGAAGTGTCCCAAGGGCAAGTAGGGCTCGTACCAGATTATTTCATTCGTAAACAAACCTTAACCAATGCGGAGCGATATATTACTCCAGAGCTTAAAGAGTTTGAAATTAAAATGCTCAATGCAAAAGAGCAGATTCAAAAATTGGAAT
>CAUSMY010000166.1:0-3581 GCA_963533015.1 uncultured Veillonella sp. | reverse complement strand
TGTAATTCGTCTACGTTTTCTTTATGCATTTCTAGATATGGTCTGCCACGTAACGGTTCAATACGTGCCCAAATTCTGTTCGGAATTAGCCTTACTAATTTTTGCTTAGTAATTCCATTGCTTTCAATATCTTGATACGCCAGTACTTCAATTCGTTTCGTTAATCTTCCGATTCCGTCTATATTAAGCATTCTCTGTCACCTCTTTAGGATAATTTTTAGATAGTGCAATATGACGAATTATAGGAGCTAGCGTGAATGGTAAATCATGAACAAATGTTTTTGAGGAAGTTGCCTCACGATTTTCGTACCAATGAGCAACCATATATTGAACGGCTCTACGGTATAGTGGCTCGTCAATATATGGTTTCCCAGTCATTTGCTCAATATACGTGACAGCAGCAGAGATGGATTCATCGATAAACATATCATCTTCTGTAATATCTTCATCAATTCGTAAATAAAGTTTTACATCTTCTACCGTCAACATAAATTACACCTATGCTTTCTTCGCTAATTTAACCAAAGAATTGGTATCAACAGGCTTGCCATCACAAATCATTGTAGATTTACGAACAATATCATCTGTTTCGTTATCTTCATATGTTTTTACACCAATTTGATAGTTAGTATTTAATGCATAATCTTCAAATCGATAAATGAACGCTACAATATCACCTGCGGTAGCCGCATCAATGTTTTTAAGATAAGGCACAATCAATACGCCACGACCAAGAATAGAGCGTTCTGGTTTCCCACCCATGCCATAGTTAACACGTGCAATTGGTTGACCATTCTTATCTGTCATACCTTCAATGTTCATAAAGGTTTTCTTTGTCATTACCCAAACAGAGCCTTCTTCATATTCAACAGGTAGTTCGCCTTCTGCTTTTACAAGTGTTGCATAGTCAAAGTCTTTAACATCTAATTTCACGCCAGCAGCCGCATCCTTTAAAATGCCTGTAGGTTGACCATTACCAGTACCATTGATAATAGCATTCTCAATAGCTTTAACCATTGCTTTGGATACGTTATTAGAAATCATATTTTCAAACGCAGATAATGCCATTACAGATGTTTCTAAAGAAATAGATACTCGGCATTGTAGTTTGAAGTGACCAAATTGGATGTTGCCAGTTGTTGCTTTTTGACGATCAGAACCTGTTCCTTCAGCTACCCATGTAGCCACAGGCATTACATTGCTTGTAGGAATTGCAAGACCAGATTTAAAGTTTGTATTGGTAACTAATGGCAATACCATGCCAACACTTTCCATTTTTTGAACAATCTTGTTCAAAACTGTAGGTGGGATTACTGCACCAATATCTGTAGTCAATGTATTTTCATTTTGACGTAATTCAGCAGGAATTGGTGTATTGTTCATTACATATTGCATGAATGCATTGCGATATTCTACAGAATCAAATACTTCTGCACCTTGTGCACGTTGTTCTGCTACAGGTACAGGCACTGTAGTAGCAGTAGGAACAGTATTCAAAATTGCTGTTCTACGTTCTAGTTCAGTTTCTTCTGCTTCCAATGCACGCAACTCAGTTTCAATTTCATCAAGATTCAAGTTAACTTGTGTAGTGTCTTCCAACATTGCACGCAATTCTGCTCTACGTTGTCTAATTTGTTCCAAACGATTCATATTATCTCTCCTTTTAGGTAATAAAAAAACACGCTTACTGCGTGTCTAATACTTTTTATGTCATGGCCAATAATGTTAGCCGTTTTCTTTTTTCGATATCTTCATATCTCTCATAGTCCCCATTTGCCCTAGCACTAACCGATGTGCCTTTATATGCAGGGTTATCTACAATAGATACGTCATATACCGCTTTTACTGATTTAATTTTCCGTGTATAGACTTTATTTTCTCGGTCAATCTCTTCTTCTTCACCATTAACAATAAAGGCAAATGACATTTTATTTAGATCACCACGTTTAATTAAAGAATACACATCATTTCCAATCGAAGTGTCTGCTACATCCCCTGTCAATTTCAATCCTTTTTCATCAACAGTTAATTTCAATGTTCCACTAGCAGTTCTAGCAAATAGCATACCGCCATGATTGTAATTTAATACGCATTGACTAAAATCAGTATTATCAAATGCGCCTGGTAAAATCACTTCACGATATTCATACCCAGTATATTCAGATTTCCAAATTAGTGTTTCTTCATTGAAAACTGCGGCATATCCTTCTACTGTTCGTGTTTGAATATCATCAGTATCATTCTGTATCGCTTGCACCGTCATCATTCGGTGTTCCATTTTCCGGTTCTTCCTCATTTGTATCACCTCCTTTCGATGCATTAATTTGATACTTAGATAAATCCTCATATTTAGCAAAGTTAAGGCTTACTAGGCGTTTATCCCCACCTTCAACCCCTTCATAACCAAATATTTCACGGATTTCATTCACAGTAATTGCGCCTGTAGGCAATAGTGCCTGACTTACTTTAATTCTACTAGCTACAGACATGTAAGATAATCGATTACTTTCTAGGATGATTTCATTCCCATGTCCTTTTTCACGGCTAGTAAAAAATTTTTCTGTGAACTCCTGTGTTAGCTTAATAGCAATAGGCTCTAGTACAGATTCATAGAATGCTATGTATTCATCTTCTGTGTAATCCCCACTTACAATTTTTTCGTTAAGCCCAAAGTGCTTATACACCATATCTCTAGCAAAGTCCATTTGTCCTTTGTTGAATGTACTTATGGTAGTTGTAAGTTGTTGAAATGTAGCCTTGTTATCTAGCGTTGCAATACCACTGCCATTTGCATTTGATACATATCTTTCCGTAAATTGTTTCCACAATGCTTGTTGGTCATCTTCACGAACTGTTCCTTCAAAATTGATAATCCCACGTAGTGAATTGCCATTTTTAACAGAATTAATAATTGCTGCTTTTACGGCATGTAATAAATCAAGGTCTTCTTTCAATGCCTTTGAGTTATCCTCACCAAATAATTGATGGGTGTTAAAATGCCTTTTAATGTGAATCACCGCATCATATAGTACAGTCATGCTTTTACCGTTAATAAACTGGAACTTCACATATAAATTATTTGCAGTGTCTACCTTAATTTCAACGCTGCCAAAATCTAATGGATACAACCCAGTAATTACACCATTTATATCACGCTGAATATAAATGAAAGCATTGTTGTAGTTAAAGTACTGTGCAACAACCTTTTCAAGAAATTCACTAGCCGTCATAAATGGGTTTGGTCTTGTACCTAATATATGATTGATAGACTGTAACCCTGCCACCATTCCATCACTTGTTCGTCTAACATGTTTTAATTTCATTTTCCCAAGATGTCTAGCAATCGTATCAGTACAATCTCTGAAGGTTGTATCTGTATATGGCACCCCACTAAAAGGTGTGAATACATTTGTATATCCATCTAAAAATTCTGCACCAGTTAAATTAGCTTTATCGGTATTTCCAAATCCAAATATTTTATTAAAGATATTTCGATAGTTCATCATTTCACCTCCTTTCCTAAATAACATTGTGGTAATCGTCTTGATTTCGTTCATACTCAACGTATGCATCTAACATTG